>NZ_DDIY01000006.1:0-24434 GCF_002338785.1 Kocuria sp. UBA1838
CCTCCCACCATTTAACACGCCCATTCCAGAGCACCGGCGCGAACACCAAGCCCACCCACGAACACGAAGCCCACTCGCGAGCACCGATGCACGCACGATCACCAGCACACGCCCCCAGCCCGGGGGCTTTTTCCATGTGTCCCATGGGGAGCCTCTCTGAGTCCTTACTCCTTCCGTTCCGGGAATGGGCATTCAACGAAGGATTCCCGTTGTCGCCACATCGCATCCCGGTGACGCCTTGCGTGACGCCGCTCACCGCGGATGCAACGATGGGGCCATGAACACTTCATTGAATGACGGCCTGAGAACGCCACTGTGGACCCCCTCGGAGGACTCCATTCGTGGCTCGCGGATGTTCGACTTCGCCCGGTGGGCAGAACGCCGGCACGGGATCGAGCTCCCGGACTATCCCTCACTGCACGCGTGGTCGGTGGAGCAGATGAACGAGTTCTGGCAGGGCGTCTGGGACTACTTCGACGTCGTGGCTTCCCGGCCGGGGGAACAGGCACTGAGTACCTCCGAGAGCTCGGAGGCGCATACGGGGATGCCCGGCGCTCAGTGGTTCCCCGGTGCACGCCTCAACTACGCTGAGAACTCGCTACGGGCGGCCCGCACCCGGCCGGACGACGTCGCCATCATCGGGGAGCACGAATCACGTGCACCGGACACCTGGACCTGGGGTGAGTTGGAAGCCCGAGTGGCCTCCGTGGCGCAACAATTGCGTGATCTCGGGATCGTCCCGGGGGACCGGGTGGCCGCTGTACTTCCCAACCTTCCGGAAACTGCGATCGCCATGCTGGCCACCGCGTCCGTGGGTGCCGTGTGGTCGGTGGTGAATACCGACTTCGGGCCGTCCGGGGTCGCGGACCGCTTCGCGCAGATCGAACCGCGGGTGCTGTTCGTGGTGGACGGCTACGAGTTCGGCGGGTCGCTGCGGGATATGACCGGGAGCTACGCCGGTTTGCTCGAGGTCCTGCCCACCGTGGAGCAACTGATCGTGGTTGACCAACAACCGCGGGACAAGGTGGGCGCCCTGCCGGAGGGGTCGCTGCGCTTTTCCGAGATCAGCGGGCACGACGTGACGCCGCGGTACGAGCAGCTCCCTTTCGACCATCCCCTGTGGATCCTCTACTCCTCGGGAACCACGGGTAAACCGAAGGGGATTGTGCATTCCCACGGCGGGGTGGTCCTGGAGTTCCTGAAGGCCTTGGGGCTGCACGCCAGTCTCGGACCGGAGGACATCGCGTACTACGCCGTGGCCACCACGTGGATGGTCTGGAACATGCTCGTTGGTATCCTGCTCACCGGTTCCCGCATCATCACCTACGACGGTTCACCCGTGTACGGGGGACCGGAGAAGTCCCTCGAGCTGGCGGCGCGCAACGGGGCCACGTTCTTCGGGACGGGAGCGGGCGTACTGGCCATGATGCAGCGCGCCGGCGTGGACCCAATGTGAGCATGGACCTCTCCGCGCTGAAATCGATCCTCGTGACCGGCTCACCGCTGCCCGATGCCACGTGGGACTGGGTGTACGAATCCGTGTCCGACACGGTGCGTCTCGGATCCGATTCGGGCGGCACGGACGTCACGAGCGCGTTCATCGGCACGAACCCATATCAACCCGTGTACAAGGGCGAGCTCATGGGCCCGTACCTGGGAGTGGACGCCCAGTCGTGGGACCGCGAGGGACGGCGGGTGTACGACCAGGTGGGGGAACTCGTGATCACCCGACCCATGCCGAGCATGCCCGTGTTCTTCTGGGACGATCCGGACGGCTCCCGGTATCACGCGGCCTACTTCGACATGTTCCCCGGCGTGTGGCGGCAAGGGGACTGGGTCACCCAGCTTTCGGAGGGCCCGTTCGTGGTGCACGGGCGATCCGACGCCACGATCAACCGCGGGGGGATCCGGATGGGCTCGGCCGATCTGACCCATGTGGTGGACCAGGTGGACGGCGTGGCGGCGTCCATGGTGATCGGGGCGGAGCTCGCGGACGGGGACTACTACATGCCCCTGTTCGTGGTACCGCAACCGGGCACGCGGCTCACGCAGGAGCTTGAGGAACGCATCGTGCGGGCCATCCGCGAGAAGATCTCCCCGCGGTACGTCCCGGACGAGATCATCGAGGCCCCGGCCGTTCCCCGCACCCGTACGGGCAAGCTGCTGGAGATCCCCGTCAAAAGGCTCTTCCAGGGCGCGGACCCGAGCAGCGTCAACCGCGCGACCGCGGAGGACGCCGAGGTCCTGGACTGGTACGCCGAAGCGGCCCGAAAGTACACCTCGGGAGCCTGACGGCGCAGGCCCCGTCCCCGGTGAACCGGGAGCGGGGCCTGCGGCATGGGTGGGTCGGATCAGGACACGATCTTGCCCGGGTTGAAGTTCGTTCCCGGATCCGCCGCGTGGAACAGCCCCTTCATGAGGGCCACACCCTCGGGGGAGACGTCCTGCTCCATCCACGGCTGGTGCTCCACGCCCACGCCGTGGTGGTGGGACAGGGTGGCACCCGAGTCCACGAAGGACTGCTGGATCGCGGACTTGACGATCTCGTACTCCTCGTACGGTTTCTCGTCGTCGAACACGTAGGCGAACGTGAAGTACAGGCACGCCCCCGAGTGGTACGAGTGCGACATGTGGGACATGATCCAGCCGGTCTTGCCGATCCGCTCGTAGGCGCGCTGAGCGGCGTCGTACGCGGCCTTATGGACCGTGGTCAGGCGCGACCACGGCGCGGCGGTTTCGGAGACGTCCCCCACCGTGTTCTGCTCGAGCAGGAAGTCGCGCAGGTGCGGGGTGTCGAACTTCTTCTGGTCGTAGAGCGCGCCCGGCCCCGACCCCAGGACGACGGCGCCCTGGGCCTTGGCGATCTTCGCGACGGCCTTCTTGCGCTCGGCGACGTCCTTGGGGGTGCCCTCGAAGCACACGTACGAAATGCACATGGCGTCCGTGTCCCACCCGCGCTTGCGCATCACGGCCCACAGGGCGTCCTGGCCCTTGGCGGCGAGCTTGCCCTTGACGGAGGTCGCGGCCTTCTGCGTGGCCAAGGAGAACGCGGTCTCGTGGGCGTCCGACACGCGGGCGAACGTGAGGGGGATCTCCGCCTCGGTATACTGGCGCACCGCGGTCAGGGCCTGCTGCCACGTGGGGAACATGTAGGCGATGACCTCGTGCTCCTGGGGCAACCGGTGCACCTGGACGGTGAGCTCGGTGATGATCCCGAGCCGGCCCTCAGAGCCGATGATCATCTCGCGCAGGCTGGGCCCGGTGGAGGTCGAGGGCAGGGAGCGCAGCACGACCGTGCCGGACGGGCGGACCATGCGCAGGCCGCGCACGATGTCCGCGATGTCCCCGTACTTGTCCGACTGCATGCCGGAGGAGCGGGTGGCTGCCCAGCCGCCGAGCGTAGAGTGGGCGAACGAGTCCGGGAAGTGGCCCAGGGTCCACCCGCGGGCGTTGAGCTGTTCTTCCATCTCCGGGCCCAGCACGCCGGCCTGGATGGTCGCGAGCCCGGAGGTCTCGTCGATCTCGAGCACCTTGTTCAACCGGCCCATGTCCACGGACACGATGCAGCGGGTCTCGTCCGCCTCGGCCTGGAGGCTGCGCGAGATGCTCGAGCCACCCCCGAAGGGGATCACCACGAGGTCGTGCTCCACGGCGGCGGTGAGGATCGCGGTGACCTCGTCCTCGGAGCCGGGGTAGACCACCGCGTCCGGGACGCGCGCGAAATCATTGCGCAGTGTCTGCATCAGTTCCAGGACGGACTTGCCGGCCCAGTGCACGATGCGCAGTTCGTCGTCCACGGACACGTGCTCCGCGCCGCTGATCCCGCGCAGGACGGTCAGCACGTCCTCGGACGCGGTGGACGCCGGGACCCGCACCGTGGCGAAGTCCACGGTGTCCCGTTCGCGCGGCCGCAGGGACACCCCGATCGCGTTCTTGACGAACGGCGCGAAGGCCGGCTTGTTCTGGTAGTCGAAGAACACGCCTTCCTCGCCCCAGCCCCACCACTTCTGATGCTTCACGTGTGCCACTGAGGGACAACCTCTTTCCTGGGTCCGACTAGTCCTGGATTCTGTGCCGGTTCGCAGCGTACAGCGCACGCACCGCGGCCTCGATGCGCTCGTTGAAGCTGTAGGCGTTCTCGTTGCCCCGCGCTCGCAGGGGTGCACCCACGGCCACGACCACCGGCGGGCGGCCCCGGCGGGGCCAGCTCGTACCGCGCGGCATGGCCTCGTGCGCCCCGATCAGGGCCACGGGCACGACCGGCACCTGCATCGCCAGCGCCAATGACGCCGCTCCCACCTTGAACGGGGCCATCTTCCCGGTCTTCGAGCGGGTCCCCTCCGGGAAGATCAGCAGCGGGACACCCGCGGCCAGCAGCTTCTTGGACAGGCCCTTGTTCGCGCCCTCACCGCGACGATCCACGGGGAACGCGTTGAAGATCAGCTGCGTGAACAGTTTCTTGTGCCACGCGGTGAAGAAGTAGTCCGCGGCCACCCCGGTCGCGAGATCGCGGGAGATGTAGTGCGGCACGCCGCTCATCACGAGCGGGGCGTCCAGATGGCTCGAGTGGTTCGCGACGACCACGCACGTGCCCTTGACCCCGTAGGCCGCGGGATCCACCACGTTGGTGCGGGTGATCGTGCGGTTGACGATCCCCCGGAAGAAGACGGTCTGGGTGATCCGGCGCAGTATCCGGCGCACGGGCTGGGTGTAGTGGGTCGCCGTGAGATCCGCGGACTCCGCCGGGGGAGCGGGCGGATCGGGTTCCTGCCGACCGGTGTGGCCCTCGAGGGAGTCCAACACGCGAGGGTGGGGCTCCGGGGTCGACCGAGGCGTGGAGCCGGGGCGTTGGCGGGACGCGGCGCGCGGACGCCGGGCGGGAGTGCCGTCGTGCTGCGGGGAGGAATCCTGGGGTGGCATGGGATCAGGCCTGGAGCTCGCGGCGTCGGACGCTCGAGATCTGACGGGAGATCCACCGGACGGTGGGGCGCGGGAGGTGGCGCAGCGCGGTGACCATGACCTTGTAGCGCAGCGTGGGCACCGAGATCACCTTGCCGCGGGCCACGTCCGCGAGGGCCTCCTCCACGAGCCGGTCCGCGTCGAGCCACATAAAGTCGGGGATCGAGGAGCCGGTGATGCCCGCGCGGCTGTGGAACTCGGTGCGGACCCACCCGGGCAGCAGGGCGGTCACGTGGACCCCCGTGCCGTGCAGCTCCACGGCGAGCGACTCGGTCATGGCGGTCGCATAGGCCTTGATCGCGGAGTAGTCGCCCATGGTCACGCAGCCCGAGGTGGAGGTGACGTTGACGATCCACCCCGAGTGGCGGGCGGTCATGGCACGGGCCGCGGCCCCCGAGAGTCGCGCGACGGCCGCGCACATGACCTGGAAACCGGCCTCGTGCTGGGAGAAGTCCTGGGCGGTGTAGGGCACCTTGACCGAGAAGCCCGCGTTGTTCACGAGCATGTCCACGGGACGATCGGGGTCCTCGAGCCGCTCGGCCACGTGCAGCAGGTCCTCGGTCTCGGCCAGATCGGCGGTCAGCGTCTCCACGTGGATCCCGTGTGCGGCGCCGAGCTCCCGGGCGGTGCTCTCGAGCCGTTGCGTGTCCCTGGCCACCAGGACCAGGTTGAAGCCTCTGCGGGCGAGGGAACGTGCGAACGCGGCACCGATGCCTGACGTCCCACCGGTCACGAGAGCGGTAAGCATGCCACTAAGATACACTACGGTAGGCGTAGCGCAGCGTCCCCCGGCCCGGCGTGAGCGCCCCTCGGCGAGCCATGACGGAGTATCGAAGGAGCGTCCCGTGAGCCAGCAGTCCTACCTCGCCCGGCATCGCCAGGGCCGGCTCTACGGGCCCGTGGAACAACCGATCGTGCTGCGCTCGGGCTTCGACGTCAAGGACTTCACGTACCGCGCGCAGGGCAGCCTCCGACCCCAGCTGGACCTCGCCGCTTTCGACCGCGCACCCCTGGACCCGGCCGTGCTCGAGGACCTGCGTTACCTGCGGGACATGGAACGCTCCACCATGGGCCAGGTGCGTTCCGTGGTGGTCAGCTACACCAACAAGGAGTCGCGGGTCGCCGCGTTCCTGACCACGTGGGCGTACGAGCGGCACTGGATCGCGGACGCCTATCAAGCCGTCCTGGACGCCCACGGACCGCACGCCGGGGCTCCCCAGCCGCCCGAGCACTCGTGGGTCGAGCGGGTCGAGACCGCCCTGAACAACCTCTCGCCCATGGTGGACTCCGTGTGGACCAACTTCTCCGGGGAGGCCGTGGTCGCGGGACAGACCGCGCGCGGCTGGTCCCAGGAAGCGAGCACCCGCGCGGTCCTGCGGATGCTCGTACGCCGCGCCGGGCACCCGGAACTGTCCTCGCTGCTGCGGCGCGTGGCCGAGGTGAAGGCCACCCACGAACGCTTCTTCGCCGAGGAGACCACCGCGCGGGTCCGTACCGACCCGCGCGCCCAGCGCTTCGCCCGCGCCTACCTGACCTTCGCATTCCACCCGCTGCGGCCCGTGGGCCTGTCCCACGCCCACGCGCGCCGGTTCCTGCGGGACCTGGCGCCCACGGTCGCGCAGCGACGCGAACTGTTCGCGCTCGCGGACGAGCCCTTGCAGGCCACGCCGGGCACCGCGGGCAGCGAACCCCTGCGCCGGGCCGTGGAACGCGAGTGGCGACTGAGTCGATACGCTCCCCACCAGACCCTTCCACCCGCGTCGCGGTCGGCGCGGGTGGCCACCGCGCCCACGGCGCACCCGTTCCCAAGCACCGGAGGATCCCGTTGACCCAGACCACCACGACTCGCGTCCTGCTCACGGGGGCCACGGGCTTCCTGGGCCAGGCCGTCCTCGAGCGCCTGCTCTCCGGCTCGGACGACATCCACGTGACGGCGGTGGTCCGACCCAAGGGCACGCAGTCCGGTGAGGCGCGCCTGAAGCAGTTGTTGCGCAAGCCGTCCTTCAAGACCTGGCGGGACGCCGTGGGCCCGGAACGCGCTCAGGAGATCTTCGACGCCCGCACGAGCGTGCTCGAGGGCGACCTCACGGGGCTGCGGGAGATCGCGGAACCCTTCGACGTGGTGGTGCACTCCGCGTCCACGGTCTCGTTCGACCCACCCATCGACGAGGCGTTCCGCACGAACGTGGGTGGCGCCGTGGGGCTCTACGACGCGCTGCGCAGCACAGGTCAGGACCCCCACGTGATCCACGTGTCCACGTGCTACGTGGGCGGGATCGCCAAGGGGTTGCGCCCGGAGGCCTCGGTGGATCACGACGTGGACTGGCAGGTGGAGTACGACGCCGCCGTCCGCGCCGCGGACACCGCCCAGGTGGAGTCCCGCTCACCCGAGCGTCTCGAGTCGTTCATCCGGCGCGCCACGAGCACGCGCGGCAAGGAGGGGCCCAAGTCCGTGGCCCGCGCCGCCGAGGAAGCACGCCTGGAGTGGGTGCGCTCCCGGCTCGTGGACCACGGCCGCACGCGCGCGCAGTCCCTGGGGTGGACGGACATCTACACGTTCACCAAGGCCCTGGGCGAGCGTGTGGCGGAGCAGAAGTGGGCCGGAGCCGGGCACCCGTTGTCAATCGTGCGCCCGTCCATCATCGAGTCCGCCCTGCGTCACCCCTTCCCGGGGTGGATCGACGGCTACAAGGTCGCGGACCCGCTCATCATGGCGTACGCGAAGGGCGCGCTGCCCGAGTTCCCGGGCCTGCCGGACTCGGTGCTGGACGTGATCCCTGTGGACTTCGTGGTCAACGCGATCGTGGCCCTCGTGAGGGAGGGGCACCGGGAAGCCAATGGGGTACCCACGCTGCGGGACGCCCAGGATCCGGCAGCGCGGTACTACCAGGTGTGCTCGGGGGCCTCGAACCCCCTGCCGTTCCACCAGATGTACGAGAGCGTGCGCTCGTACTTCCGCGAGCGCCCGCTCGAGGACTCCCATGGCAATCCCATCGCGGTGCCCGAGTGGAAGTTCCCCGCGAACAACTCGATGGAACGCGGGCTCGCGGTCAAGGAGAAACTGGCCGCCGCGGGGAGCCGATTGAGCTCGGTGCTGCCGGCCACGGCGCGCACACGCGAGTGGACCAATTCCCTGCACCGGATGCAGACCGGGCTGGGCTCGCTGCGCACCTACGTGGACCTGTACCAGAACTACACGCGCACGGAGATGATCTTCGACGACACCCACACGCGGCAACTGGACCGCTCCCTGCCGCAGGGCACGCCCGAGGACCAGCACTTCGACGTGCGGGCCATCGACTGGCGGGACTACTGGCAGAGAGTGCACCTGCCCGCACTGACCGAGATGACCCGTGCGTACACCCGGGCCAAGGCGGCGTCGCACAAGCGGGCCGTGCGCAGTCGGGGACTGAACGAGGGCACGGACGTCGTGGCCGTGTTCGACCTCGAGGGCACCGTGGCCTCGGGCAACATCATCACCCAGTACGCGCAACTGCGCCGCCGGGAGCTGAGCCCGCTGCAGTGGCCCGCGGAACTCACCGAACTGTTCGGCAACGCCCCCACCTACATCAAGGCGGAACGGCGCGATCGGGGCGAGTTCATCCGGGCGTTCCTGCGCCGCTACGCGGGCGTGCCCGTGGCGCGGGTCGAGGAACTGATGAACGGGTCGCTCGGCCGGGTCGTGGAGAACAGCATCCGCCCGGGAGCACTCGAACGGATCGAGGAACACCGGCGTGCGGGGCACCGCACGGTGCTCGTGACCGGGTCCCTGGACCTGCTCGTGAGCCCCGTCGCTGAACTGTTCGACGACGTCGTGGCCGGGCGGATGGACCAGGTGGACGGCGTGCTGACCGGGTACCTGGCGGCCCCGCCGCTCGTGGATGAGGCCCGGGCGCAGTGGCTCAAGCGCTACGCGCAGGACCACGGCCTGGACCTAAGCCGCTCGTACGGGTACGGGGACTCCGTGGCGGACGTGAGCTGGTTGTCCCTCGTGGGCCACCCGTACGCGGTGAACCCCGACCTGCCCCTGTACCGGCGTGCCAAGAAGGCCCATTGGCCCGTAGAGGACTGGAGGAAGGTCTGAGTCATGGCGTTCAACATCGACAAGTTCGCGGAGACCTCGGCGCGGGTCAAGTGGTCGGACCTGGACATGGACGAGTTTCTGACCAACCCGCTGTCCGAGGACTCGCTGCGCTGCCTGCGCTACATGTGCGACGTCGAATACCACACCGTGTGCTACATGCGGGACATGCTCGTCACGCCGTCCCACCAGGACCAGGACGTCTCCACCTTCATGACCATGTGGAACCGCGAGGAGTACTGGCACGGTGAGGCACTCGCGGAGGTGCTCGGGATGCACGGGATCGTGGTGGACTACGACGAGATCAAGGCCAAGCGCATGAAGCTCGGCTGGTCCGAGTCGCTCAAGCCTCTCAAGCAGTCGCTGCTGTCCAACATGGTGGGCGTGGACTTCATCGCCACGCACATGGCGTGGGGTGCGGCCAACGAGTGGTCCGCCGTGGCGGCCTACCGGCGCATGGCGTCCCTCGAGAAGCACCCGGTGCTCGCGGTGCTGCTGCAGCGGATCGCCCACCAGGAGTCCCGCCACGTGGCCTTCTACGCGACCCAGGCACGGCGCCGCCTGGAAGCGTCCCGCAAGGCCCAGCGCCTCACGCGCTTCGCCCTGCGCAAGTTCTGGGCCCCCGTGGGCTCCGGGGTCATGGACGACCGCGAGGTGGGCCACGTGATGCGCCACCTCTTCGGTGGCGGGGGTGGGGCCCACGAGATCGACCGGTTGGACGCGAACATCGCCAGACTGCCCGGCATGGCGGGACTGCAGATCTTCCGCAGGGCCACGGCGCCGGCCCGCGAGGCGCCCGTCCGGGACACCGTCCCCGCCTGATCATGAACGCGCACCCCGCTGGTCCGCGATCCGCGTCCGCGCCCGAACGCGCCGACGCCGCTTCCGTGGACCCCCGCACGGCCCGCACCGATCGCAAGATCGTGGCGGGGGCGTTGCGCCTGCTCCGGGAGGGCGGGCCCCGGCGGGTCACGATCGAGGCGGTGTCCGCCCGCACCGGCGTGGCCAAGACCTCGATCTACCGTCGCTACGCCAACAGCACGCAACTGTTGGAGGCCGCGCTCGAGCACACGGTCACCGCGACCGCACCGCTGGCGCTGGACGCCACGTGGGAGCAGGCGCTCACCGCGGCCGTGGACATCCTCCTGCGGGACATGGGACTCGGCGTGGCCATCACCCTGCTGCAGGAACCACATTCGGCCACTGCGCAGGTGCTGCGGGCCACCGTGGTGCGCCCACGCTTGGATGCGCTGCGCAAACTGTTGCAACGGGACAAGGACCGGGGACTGATCCGGGACACCGTGGACCTGGACATGGTCGTGGATTTCATCCTGGGGGCGGCGTACGCGCACGTGGCGCGCTACGGCTCGCTGGACGAGAACTGGACCGCGCGGGTGCACCGCGCCGTCACGGACCTGATCACCACGCGACCCGCGGCGGACTAGAACACGTCCTTCTCGTCCGGGCGTTCGGTCAGGTAGGACTGCACGTAGTCCTGGACGGCGTCCTGCGTGGGGACGTCCTTGCCGGCCTTCTCCGACATGAACCAGCGGTGCTCGAGCACCTCGTGGATCATCTGCGCCGGTTCCCGTTTGCGCCGCAACCCGGCGGGAACGGCCGCCATGATGGGCACGAAGATCTCGCGCATCCACAACTGGGCGGTGAGGTCCTCGGGCAGACCGGGGTAGAGCGCGTGCCCGAACTGGTCGATGTCCGTGAGGATGCGCCGGGCCTGGTTCTCCTGGGTGTTCAACCCCGTGAGGTGCAACAACCTGCGCGCGTGGTGGCCCGGTTCCACGACCCGCGGGCGCAGGTGGACCTGACCAGACTCGTCCGCGTCCATGGAGGCCTCCTCCACGTCGAAGCCCAGGTCGTTGAGCCGTTGCACGCGCGCCTGGACCCGCCACCGGTCACCCACGGGGAAGATCTCGGTCGCGGTCAGCTCGTCCCACAGCCCGGTGTAGGTGTCCACGAGCCGTTCCGAGACCGCGAACGGGTCCACCGAGGCCGGATCCACCCCGGCCTGGGCCAGGCGCTGCTGCATGTGCTCCCCGGCCAGCAGGTCCATGACCTCACCGGCCACGTTGGTCCTGGCGAGCTCGATGTCGTACTCGCGCTGACCCCGCGTGAGCTGTGGGTGCAGTTCGCCGGTCTCGGCGTCCACGAGGTAGGCGGCAAACTCCCCGGCGTCGCGTCGGAACAGCGTGTTGGACAGGGACACGTCCCCCCAGTAGAAACCGGACAGGTGCAGTTGCACGATCAGGGACGCGAGGGCGTCCACCAACCGGTCGATGGTCCCCGGTGAGGGGACCTGCTCGAAGATCGTGCGGTAGGGCAACGAGAAACTCAGGTGTTCCGTGACGAGTGCGGCGGGCAGCAACTCGCCGTCGGGGGAGTAGCGGTCCGTGACCACCGAGTCCGGGACCACGGAGGGCGTGGTCATGCGTTGGAGCTTGCGCAGCAGCCCGTACTCGCGCCGGGCATAGTACTGAGTGGTCTCCTTGACCGCCACGACCTTCTCCCCGACCCGCGCGAAGCGCACCACGTGGCGCGAGATCCCGCGCGGGTACGCCGCGAGCACCTGCTCAGGCCAGTCCTCGAGGGGCGTGTCCCACGGCAGTTCCAGCAGGCCCGGCTCCGGGAAGGCCGTGTTGATGGAGACACCGCGGTGAGCGGGCGGGGGGCTCGGCGCCGCGGGCTCGGGGGGCGGGGAGGCGGTCATGTCAGTTCATGCTAGTCACCGCACGGGCCCGCTGCCGGGCGAATTCCGTGAGCAGCCGGGTCAGTTCGTCCGGATCCGCCACGCGCCACGGGGTCGCGGAGTCTTTGGTGCCCACCTTGATCCCCACGTCGTGGGGTCCCAGGATCGCCATGGCGTCCTCGTCGGTGTCGTCGTCACCGGCGAAGACCGTGACCTGCGGGTGTACGGCTCCGCGGATGGCCGTGAGACCGTCCCCCTTGGTCGCGCTGAGCACCGAGCACTCGATGACCTGCTGACCCGGGGTCAATCGCAGGCCGGGCATCGCGGCATAGGCCCCGGTCATCTCGTCCAGCGCTCGCCGGGCGGTGTCCGGGTCCTCCATGGGACGCGTGTGGAAGGCCACCCCCGCGGGTTTGAGTTCCGCCCGTGAGCCCGGGTAGCGCTGCACGAACCCGTACGTCGCATCGATCGCCCGGTCCAGCAATGCCAACTGGTCCTCGGTCAGTTCGATCTCGGTGTCCGCACCGGAGCCGGGCGCGGCGCCGAGGTCCAGCTCCGCGCCGTGCGAACCGGAGAGCACCATGCGGCGCCGCGGGTCCACCACGGTGCGCAGGAACTCGAGGGGCCGCCCCGAGATGATCGCAACCGTGGTGCGGGGCAGTCCGGCGAGCGCGTTGAGCGCGTCCCGCGCGGCGGGCAGCGGCCGGGAATCCGCGGGGTCCTCGGTGAACGGTGCCAGGGTGCCGTCGAAGTCCAGGGCCAGCAACATGGTGTCGGCCGTGGCCGCGGTGGCGAGGGCGTCCGCGAGCGAGTCAGTCACGATCCGCTCCGGGCGTCGTGTCGGCCGCGGCGCCGTCGTCGCGCGCGGAATCCCGCCCGGGCGCGGCGCCCTGCTCGAGCTCCGGGGCGTGCGCGGCGAGGTCGTCGAGGAAACGGTGGGACCAGTCGACGACGTCGTGCGTGAGCACCTGCCGGCGCATCGAGGACATGCGCTTGCGGGCCTCGGCGTCGGACATGTCCCTCGCGTGCAGCATGGCGGACTTGAGCCCGTCGATGTCGTGCGGGTTGACGAGCACCGCTTGCTTGAGCTGCTCGGCGGCGCCGGTGAACTCCGAGAGCACGAGTCGACCCGAGCGGTCCTGCCGGGCCGCGACGTACTCCTTGGCCACGAGGTTCATCCCGTCCCGCAGGGCCGTGACGAGCATGACGTCCGCGGCGAGATACAGGGCCACCATCTCCTCGAACGGGTAGCCGTGGTGCAGGTAGCGGACGGCGGTGTGGGAAATGGTGTCGAACTGGCCGTTGATCCGCCCCACCATGCCCTCCACGAGTTCGCGCAGTTGCCGGTAGGAGTCCACGCGCTCGCGCGACGGGCTCGCGACCTGGACGAGCACCGAGTTCTCCACGGAGATCTCCCCGTCCTCGAGCAGCTCGCCGTAGGCCTTGATGCGATGCCGGATGCCCTTGGTGTAGTCCAGGCGGTCCACTCCCAGGAACACGGTGTCCGGGTTGCCCAGCTCCTCGCGGATCTCCCGCGCCCGGGCCTGGACCTGCGGGTCCGACGCGAGTTCCTTGATGGATTCCACGTCGATCGAGATGGGGTACGAGCCCGCGTTGACGGCCCACTCGGTGCTCTCGCCGTCCGCCGTGTCCTCGGAGAACCGGGCGCTGCCCTTGGTGAACTGCACCCCCAGGTACTTGCGCACGCAGCGCTGGAAGTTCTGGGCGTCCCCGGGGCGCTGGAAGCCGATCAGGTCCGCACCCGTGAGACCCTCCAGCACGGCCTTGCGCCACGGCAACTGGGAGTAGATCTCGGTGGGCGGGAACGGGATGTGGTTGAAGAACCCGATGGTCACGTCCGGGCGCAACCGACGCAGCATGCGCGGCACCAACTGCAACTGGTAGTCCTGGACCCACACGGTCGCACCCTGGGAGGCCGTCTCCGCGGCCCGGCGCGCGAAGCGCTCGTTGACGCGACGGTAGGCGTACCACCACGTGCGGTGGAACTCGGGCGGCGCGATGACATCGTGGTACAGCGGCCACAGCGTGGCGTTCGAGAAGCCCTCGTAGTAGCGCTTGACCTCGAGCTCGGACAGGCTCACCGGCACGAGATGGAAGACGTCGTGGTCGAACGGCTCCAGCGTCTCGTCCGGGGCGCCGTGCCACCCCACCCACGCGCCGCCGCGCTGGGCCATCACGGGTGCCAGGGCGCTCACCAACCCGCCGGGGGAGCGGCGCCACGTGCTGTTGCCGTCCTCGTCCACGTCCCGGTCCACGGGAAGACGGTTGGACACCACCACGAAGTCGTAGCCGTCCTGCGGGACGGGCACCTTCTCAAGAGACTGGTCTGCGGACACGATCACTTCCTTCCCCGGGGCGGCTGTTCACCCCCATCCTAAGTGTGCGTACCACCGGCACCGGGGGAGAAGTCGCCGCCGGGGCGGGAGCACGACGCCACGCCGGTGCGGGGCGGCCGCGACGGGGCCCGAACGGCATCGTCCCCGGCAGCTGGGAACGGGCTGAATCGGGGCCCCGCCGGGCCCGGGTAATCTGGGGACGAAGACCGACACCCGTGTAGCACATCGGAAGGAAACCCGGGCCCCCATGGCTTCCAAAAACAACACCGCCGGTTCCTCGTCCTCGGACCAGGCCCGGGAGCGGGCACGCCAGATCGCAGACCGGCAGTCCCGCCGCTCCAACGGTAAACCCGTGGGGCTGATCGCCGCCGTCATCGCGCTACTCGTGATCATCGCGCTGATCATCGGGGTGGTCGTGTGGCAGAACAACAGGGCCAGGATCCCCGACGCCGGCCCCGTGCCCGCGAGCGCCAACCAGTACGGCGGCATCACGGTCACGAAGGACGGGATCGTGCAGAACAGCTCGGACGTCCAGGAACGGGACCTCTCCCAGGAGCCCGAGCCCGCTGCCACCGCGGACACATCCAAGACGCCCCCGGGGGTCGTGGACCAGGACCAGGCCGCGAGCAACGGCAAGCCCGTGCAGGTCGTGATCTTCCAGGACTTCGAGTGCGTGCACTGCGCCGACTTCGAGAAGCAGAACGCGGACGCGATCAAGCGGGCCGTGGACGCCGGTGACGTGCAGGTGGAGTACCGCAACCTCAACTTCCTGGACCGGGCCACCCGCGATCAGTACTCGTCCCGCGCCGCCAACGCGGCCTACGTGGTCGCCGAGCAGGTCGACAGCGACCAGTACATGGAGTTCGCCCAGGAGCTGTTCAGCCACCAGGGCACCGGCGGCCTGAGCAACCAGCAGATCGCGGACATCGCCAACAAGCACGGCGCGAACGTGACGGCGGGCCAGCTCGGTGAGAACACCTACCGCCCCATGGTCAACGTGATGTCCCGCGAGTCCATCAACAACGGTGTGGCCGGGACGCCCACCATCTTCATCGACGGCAAGCGCTACGAGGAAGGCAACTTCCAGGACGCACTGAAGAAGGCGGTCGACGAGAAGAAGTGACGCGGGCGGTGCCCCCGACACGACGAGAGCCCCGGTCATCCCGACCGGGGCTCTCGTCGTCTGTCACGCGGGGACGACGGCGCCGTGCCCGGGTTCGGAGCCCCCTGCCGGATTCGAACCGGCGACCCTCTGTTTACAAGACAGATGCTCTGGCCATCTGAGCTAAGGAGGCACTGCTGCCCAGTGCGATCACGGGACCGCTCCATGGTACTGGACGACGCGCCAAGGGCGGGCACCCGGCGCGCGGGAACCGGTCGGGGCGGCGGGACCCGTCATGCGGTGGCGTGCTACCTACCCATGCCGGAGAAAAACTGCTTCGATGGGGTCATGGACATCAAGGGAAGAATGGCAGAAGCGTTCAACGACCAGATCACCATGGAGCTGCAGGCGACCGTGGTCTACCGCCAGTTGTCCATTGAGATGGACGTGGCGAGTCTGCCCGGTTTCTCGCAGTGGTTCCGCGCCCAGGCGGCCGAGGAGATCACGCACGCCGAGAAGTTCATCGACCACATCGTGGACCGCGGCGGTGATCCGCAGATCGGGGATATGGCCGGTCCGATCATCGCCGACAAATCCGTCCTGGGTTGCTTCGAGGCCGCGCTTGCGCACGAGCGCAAGGTATCCGAATCGATCCGCAACCTGTACCGGCTGGCGCAGGAAGAAGGCGACATCGATGCCATGCCCCTGCTGCACTGGTTCATCAGCGAGCAGATCGAGGAGGAGGCCACCGTGGAGGAGATCTGCGACCAGGTGCGCCTGGTCCACAACGACGGGCCCGGCCTGTTGCGCCTGGACTCCGAACTGGGTTCCCGGCCAGTCCGGGCCGACTGAGCGCACCTTGCCCGGTCCGGGCGACCCGGAAAACGCCCGAACAAGGAAGAACACGGAAGAACCGGCCCCGCTTGAGCGGGGCCGGTTCTTCCTGCATGGCGGGTACTACTCCTGGGTGCTCTCCACGTCCGCCTGCTCCTCGCGGCCAAAGGCCCACAAGAGCAGCTCGGACGGTTCACCGCGCACGAGTTCCACGCGCCGGGCGGACTTCTTGCCGCCGCGCACCGCACCGAAACCGCCCGCGAGTAGCACCACGGACTCGGACTTCTTGCGCAGCAGTGCCGGGCCCATGAGCTTGAGCACGTTCCACAGGTCTTTCTGCTCGTCGTTGAGCAACTGCCGGGCGTGCCACTGAGGCTGCGCGCGGCGGACGTCCTCGTGGTGGATGAAGAACTCCCCGGTGTTCATCCGCTTGTCGATCGGGGACCAGCGACCCGGGGAGAAGAGCGGGGGGCGCTCCACGAGGTCCACGAGCTTCTCCCACGGCATCTCCCGGTAGTCGGCGTCCACCGACTTGGCGTGGCGCCCGAGCACGGGCAGCTTGGGGGAGAGCATCCCGGCGACCGCGTCCGGACGGGAATCACGGATGACCAGGTGGATCGCGAGGTCCCGGGCGTCCCAGCCTTCGCACAGGGTGGGGGCGTCCGGCCCCACACGGCGCAGCAGCGCGGCAAGATGACGACGTTCGACATTGGCGAAGTTGGTCACGTGAACATCCATTCTGTGGGGTGGACCGTCACGTCCACGGTAGACGGGCGCCGCGGTGATTGCCACCGCCGTGCGCGCTCACGAGGCGGGGTCCGCCGCGTTGAACTGCGCCCTGTAGAGGTTGGCGTAGGCCCCGTCCGCCTCGATCAGCTCGTCGTGGGAACCCTGCTCCACGATCCGCCCCGACTCCATGACGATGATCGTGTCCGCGTCCCGGATGGTGGAGAGCCGGTGGGCGATCACGAAGGACGTGCGGCGCTCCCGCAGCGCGGCCATGGCCTTCTGCACGAGCAGCTCCGTGCGGGTGTCCACCGCGGAGGTCGCCTCGTCCAGGATGAGCAGGGACGGTTGCGCCAGGAACGCCCGGGCGATCGTGATCAGCTGCTTCTCACCGGCCGAGACCGAGGAGCCGTCCCCGGAGATCACGGTGTCGTACCCGTCCGGCAGGGCGCGCGCGAAACGGTCCACGTACGTGGCGCGCGCAGCGGCCAGTACCTCCTCGTCCGTGGCGTCCTGACGGCCGTAGCGGATGTTCTCCCGGATGGTGCCGCTGAACAACCACGCGTCCTGGAGCACCATGCCCACCTGTGAACGCAGTTCGTGGCGGGAGAGGTCCCGGATGTCGATCCCGTCCAAGCTGATCCGGCCCGCGTCGATCTCGTAGAAGCGCAGGATGAGGTTCACGAGCGTGGTCTTCCCGGCGCCCGTGGGTCCCACGATCGCCACGGTGCGCCCCGGAGCCACGTGCAGGCACATGTCCTCGATCAGGGGCTCGGCACCCCGGGCCAGGGCGGCCTTGTCGTAGGAGAAGTTCACGTGGTCGAAGCGCACCTCACCGCGCAGCGTGCCCGGCAGGTGGGCGGTGGGCGTCTCCGGTTCCTGTTCGGGGGCGTCGAGCAGTTCGAAGGTGCGTTCCGCGGAGGCGATGCCGGACTGCAACTGGGTGGCCATGCCCGCGACCTGGGACAGCGGCTGGGTGAATTCCCGGGAGTACTGGATGAACGCGGTGGCGTCCCCCAGGGTCAGCTGGCCCGTGGCCACGCGCAGCCCGCCCAGCACGGCGATGCCCACGTAGGACAGGTACGAGATGAACTGCATGACCGGCATGATCGTCCCGGACATGAACTGCGCCCCGAACGCCGCCCGGTACAGTTCCTCGTTGCGCTCGTCGAACTGCTGCTGCATCTGACGCTGTCGGCCGTACGCGTGCACGAGCTCGTGACCCGAGAAGGATTCCTCGATGTGCCCGTTGAGCTGACCCGTGGCGTGCCATTGCTGTTTGAACAACCGCTGGGAGCGGGTGCCGATGACCCCCGCCGCCACGGCGGACAACGGCAGAGCCACGAGCGCGACGAGCGCCAACTGCCACGAGACGATGAACATCATGACCATGATGCCGAGCACGGTCAGAACGTTCTGCACGAGCTGCGCGAAGGTCTGTTGCAGCGCCGTCTGGATGTTGTCCACGTCGTTGGTCACGCGGGACATCACGTCCCCGCGCTGGCGCGCGTCGAAGTAGCTCAGGGGCAGGGCGTTGACCTTGCGCTCGATCTCCTCGCGCAGGTCGTACACGACCCGCATGACCACGCGGTTGAGCACGTAGCCCTGCAACCACATGAGCACCGAGGCCACGGTGTACATGCCGAGCACCACGAGGATGAGGGTGCCTAGTCGGGTGAAGTCCACGCCCTGTCCCGGGACGAGCGTCATGGCGGACATCATGTCCGCGAGCGTGTCCTGGCCCTGCGCACGCAGCCCGGCCTCGACCTGTTGCTGGCTCGCGCCCGCTGGCAGGGATCTGCCGACGACGCCGGCGAAGATCACGTCCATGGCGCGTCCCAGCACGCGCGGGGCCCACACCGTGAGCACCACGGACAGCACGACGGCCGCGACGACGACGGCGAGCGCCGCCTTGTGCGGGGCCATGAGCTTCACGAGCCGCCCGGCCGAGGCCCAGAAGCGCTGCGGCTTCCGGGCCGGTTCCTGTGTCTCGCTCACCGTTCGCCTCCCGTGGTCTGTTCGGCCGAGAGCTGTGACGTGACGATCTCCCGGTAGGTCTCGCTCGCGGCCACGAGTTCCTCGTGGGTGCCGCGCGCGATGATCCGGCCGTGCTCGAGGACCAGGATGAGGTCCGCGTCCGTGATGGTGGAGACGCGCTGGGCCACCGTGATTACGGTGGCGTCCCGGGTCACGGGGCGCAGGGCGGCGCGCAACCGGGCGTCCGTGGCGACGTCGAGTGCGGAGAACGAGTCGTCGAAGACGTAGACCCGGGGGCGGGCCACGAGGGCGCGGGCGATGCTGAGCCGCTGGCGCTGACCCCCGGACACGTTGGTCCCACCCTGGGACACGGGGGCGTCCAGACCCTCGGGCATCTCGCGGACGAAGTCGTCCGCCTGGGCCACGCGCAGGGCCTCCCACAACTCGTCGTCGGTGGCGTCCGCGCGGCCGAAGCGCAGGTTGGACGCCACGGTCCCGGAGAACAGGAACGGCCGCTGCGGGACCAGGCCCACCCGGCCCGCGAGGTCGTCCGGGGCGTAGTCGCGCAGATCCACCCCGTCCAGCAGCACACGGCCGGTCACGGGATCGAGCAAGCGGGGGATCAGGCTAATAAGTGTGCTCTTCCCGGAACCCGTGGCCCCGACCACGGCCACGGTGCGTCCCGGTTCCGCCGCGAAGTCGATCCCGGACAGCACGGGGTCCTCCGCGCCGGGGTACTGGAACGTGACGTCCTCGAACCGAACGTGGCCCACCGGGCGCGGTGCTACGGCCGGTCGCTGCGGCGGGTGCATGGTGGGGCGGGTGTCGAGCACCTCCCCGATCCGCTCGGCGCACACGACCGCGCGCGGGACCATCATGAACATGAACGTGGCCAGCATCACGGCCATGAGGATCTGCAGCATGTACTGCAGGAAGGCGGTCAGCGCCCCGACCTGGATCTGGCCCTGGTCCACGCGGTGGCCGCCGAACCACAGCACGGCCGCGGTGGCCAGGTGCATGACCATGTTGATCACGGGGAACATCAGCACGAACAGCGCCCCGATGCGCAGGGAGATGTCCGTGAGGTCCTGGTTCGCGCTGCGAAAACGCGCGGTCTCGAACGGCTCCTTGACGAAGGCGCGGATCACCCGGATCCCGGTGATCTGTTCGCGCAGCACCCCGTTGATCCCGTCGATGCGTTCCTGCATGATCCGGAACCACGGCATCAACCGGGAGACCACGAGGCCCAGCAGCACCCCCATTACAGGGATGGACACCCACACGAGCCACGACAGCCCCGGGTCCTCCCGCAGGGCCATGACGATCCCGCCCACGCACATGATGGGCGCCATGACCATGAAGTTCAGGCCCATGAGGGTGAGCATCTGGATCTGCTGGACGTCGTTGGTGGTGCGCGTGATCAGCGACGGCGCCCCGAACTTCCCGACCTCGCGCGCGCTGAACTGCCCGACCCGGCGGTAGACGTCCCGGCGCAGGTCCCGGCCCACACCGATCGCCGTGCGGGCACCGCACCACACGGCCACGACGGCAGCGATCACCTGGGCGAACGCCACGGCGAGCATCACGGCGCCGGCGCGCCAGATGTAGTCGGTGTCCCCGCGGGCCACGCCGTTGTCGATGATCCGGGCATTGAGGCTCGGGAGATAGAGCGTAGCGATCGTGGCCGCCAGTTGGAACACGAGAACGCCCACGACCCACGGGACGTAGGGGCGCGTGAAAGTGCGTAACAAACTCAGCAGCATGACGGTCGATCCTGACGTCGAGCACGGAGGGAGCCGAATACGCGCCCAATATACGCGCGGGCCGGGACACGCTGAACGGACCGGGGCACCCCGGGTGATCCGGGTGTCACGCGCTAAAGTTTCGGTGCACCGAAACTTGCCGTTCCACGCGGTGCGCGGGACGGTGGACCTGAGCAGGAGGCCACCATGACGTCGGGCAATCCAGCGCCGCAGGACGCGACCGGTGCGGGGGGTACGACGGCGCGGGCGTCGTCGCACGGGACCATCGCCGCACTCGGTCCGGCGTTCGTGGCCGCGATCGCTTACGTGGACCCCGGCAACGTGGCCGCGAACGTGAGTGCGGGTGCGGGGCATGGCTACCTGCTCGTATGGGTGCTCGTGCTCGCCAACCTCATGGCCATGGTCATCCAGTACCTCTCCGCCAAGCTCGGGATCGTGACGGGGCTGTCCCTGCCGCAGGTCCTAGGCGATTCGCTGCCGCCCGGTACCCGGGTGCTCTACTGGGCCCAGGCCCAGCTCATGGCGATCGCCACGGACGTCGCCGAGGTGATCGGCGGGGCGCTCGCATTGTGGTTGCTGTTCGGCATCCCGTTGCCCCTGGGCGGGGTGATCGTGGCCGCGCTGTCCATGCTCGTGCTCGCGCTCCAGAACCACCGCGGTCAGCGCGTGTTCGAGACCGTGATCCTGGGGATGCTCGGGATCATCACGGTGGGGTTTCTCGGGGGACTCGTGGTGGGCCCGCCTGATCCGCGGGGTGTGCTCGACGGTCTGGTACCGCGGCTGGAGGGCTTCGAGTCCCTGGTGATCGCGGCGGGGATGCTGGGTGCCACCGTGATGCCCCACGCGATCTACATCCACTCCGCACTGAGCCGGGACCGTCACGGCATGGGCCACGCCCCAGAGCGCGTCTCCCAACTCCTGCGCGCGACCCGCGTGGACGTGGTGCTGGCACTCGTGGTGGCCGGTGCGGTGAACATAGGGATGCTCCTGCTCGCGGCCAGGAACCTCTACGGCGTGGAGGGCACGGACACGATCGAGGGTGCGCAGCAAGCGATCTCCGACGCGCTCGGGCCCACCGTGGGGGTCGTCTTCTCCCTGGGGTTGCTGGCCTCCGGGCTCGCCTCCACCGCAGTGGGTGCGTACGCGGGGGACGTGGTCACGGCGGGTCTGTTGCGGTGGCGCATCCCGCTGCTCGCGCGGCGGCTGATCACGGTGATCCCCGCCGTCGTGATCCTGGCGCTCGGCGCGGAACCCACTGCAGCCTTGGTCGGGAGTCAAGTGGTGCTGAGCTTCGGGATCGCGTTCGCGCTCATCCCCCTGGTGCGCGCCACGGGCAGGGCCTCCCTCATGGGCCGCTTCCGCAACGGCCCGGTGCTCGCGGCCATCGGGTGGGTGAGCGCCGCGATCGTGGTGGTGCTGAACGTGGTCCTGCTCGTCATGAGCGTGGGAAATGTGGGTTAGGGGCTAGCAAAACCACATAAACAGACATAAGCTCACATCACACAGGGGTTTCACCGCCGACACCCCGGTCCGTGAGGTGAAGATGTTCGCTGCAGAACGCCACGAGGAGATCACACGCACCGTGAGCCACGAGCGCCGTGTCAACGGTGCGGAACTGGCGAAACGGTTCGGTGTGACCATGGAGACGATCCGCCGGGATCTCGCCGTGCTCGAGTCCCAGGGGAAACTGCGCCGTGTGCACGGCGGTGCCGTGTCCGTGGACCAGTCCACGAGCGGGGAACAGGGGATGGACTCCCGATCGCGCCTCGCGGCCGATGAGAAACGGGCCATCGCCCGCAAGGCCCTCGAGGTACTCGAACATGCCGAGGCCGGTGCCGTGGTCCTGGATGCCGGCACCACGGTCGAGGCGCTCGCGGACCTGTTGCTGGCCCGGGACAACCACCTGCCCGGCGGGCAGGAACAGCTGATCATTACCCACGCCCTGCACATCGCGGCGAAACTCGCGGACGCCGAGGGTGTGGGGCTCGAGCTCGTGGGTGGGCGGATCCGCAAACTCACGTGGGCGGCCACCGGCTCGCGGCCCGCCCAGCACTACGACCAGTTGCGCCCGGACCTCGCGTTCGTGGGTTGCAACGGCGCCCACGCCTCCTTCGGGCTGTCCACCCCGGACCCCATCGAGGCCGTGGTCAAGGCGACGATCGTGCAGGCCGCGCGCCGCGTCGTCGTCCTGTGCGACGCGAGCAAGCAGGACCAGGAGACCCTCACGCGCTTCTGCTCGCTCGAACAGATCGACACCTTCATCACCGACCGCGCTCCCGTGGGGGAGCTGGCCCAAGCCCTCGAAGACGCCGACGTGGAAGTGGTTCTCGCATGATCATCACCGTGACCCTCAACCCCTCCGTGGACCGCACCGTGGACCTGCCCGGCCCGCTGGCCCGCGGTCGCGTGCAGCGCGCGAGCGAAACCCGCCAGGACCCCGGGGGCAAGGGTGTGAACATCTCGCGCGCGCTGGCCGCGAGTGGTGTGGACACTGTGGCCGTGGTCCCGGGGGACGGCACCGATCCGCTGTTCACCGCGCTCGACGCCGCGGGGGTGCGCTACGACAGCGTGTCCATCGGTGCGCCCGTGCGATCCAACATCACCGTGACCGAACCGGACGGGACCACGACCAAGATCAACGAGCCCGGCCCCCCGCTGGACGAGCACACCGTGGACCGGATCGTGGAACGGATCGTCTCCCGCGGCGCGGGTGCGCAGTGGCTCGTGTTCGCGGGGTCCGTGCCGCCCGGGCCCGCCCCGGACGTCTACGCCGCGCTGGCCGCCCGCGTGAGCGGCGCGCTCGGTGCGGCCGCGCCGTCGTTCGCGCTGGACACCTCCGGGGACGTGCTGCGCGCGGCTCTCGCCCCGGGTGTCACCGTACTGCCGGACGTGATCAAACCCAACGGCCACGAACTCGCGGAGCTGCTGGGCCGCACCGACGGCGATGCGCTCGAGGCCGATCCGCGCGCCGCAGCGGACGCCGGGCGGGAGCTCGTGGCCCGCGGCGTGGGGGCCGTGCTGTGCACTCTGGGCGGCAACGGTGCCGTGCTCGTGACGCCCGAGGGCGCGTGGCACGCCGTGCACGAACCCGTCACGGTGCGCTCGACCGTGGGCGCCGGCGACAGCGCCCTGACCGGGTACCTCGTGGCCGCCCAGCGCGGGGAGGCCCCGGCCGAACGCCTGCGCCGGGCCGTGGCCCACGGCTCCGCCGCCGCCGCCCTGCCCGGGACGCAGATGCCCACGGTCGCGCAGACCACGCCCGACGCCGTGCGGGTCACGCAGCTGACGTCCGCACGGCAAAGCGCCGCGACACCGGACGTCCCGACGCCGAACCCGGCCGCGCCCCGCGAGACGCAGCCCCGGACCTGATCCACCCACCGCCCCGTAGCCAAGGAGCACCGACATGTCAGATCTGATCAATCCCGGCCTGGTCCTGTTGGACCGGGACCTGGGCGAGTCCACGGAGAGTGTGATCCGTGCACTCGCGGCCACCGTCCACCGGGAGGGCCGCGCGAGCACCGCGGATTCCCTCGCCGCGGACGCCCTGGCCCGGGAGGCCAAGAACGCCACCGGGATCCCGGGCGGGATCGGCATCCCGCACTGCCGCTCCGAGGCCGTCACGCAGGCCACCCTGGTCATGGCGCGGCTCGCCCCCGCCGTGGACTTCGGGGCCAAGGACGGACCGGCGGACATCGTCTTCTTCATCGCCGCACCGGCCGGCGCGGACCAGGAGCACCTCAAGCTGCTGTCCAAGCTCGCACGTTCCCTCATGAAGAAGCCCTTCGTGGCGTCCCTGCGCGCAGCGCAGTCGCCGGAGGAGGTCGTGGACATCGTGGACACGGCCCTCGGTCTCGCTCCGCAGCCGGACGACGCCGCTGCGGCACCCACCGCGGCGACCGGAACCGCGGCCACGGGATCCTCCGCCGCGACCGGT
>NZ_DDIY01000006.1:24607-36072 GCF_002338785.1 Kocuria sp. UBA1838
CCGCCGCGACCGGTGCCGACGGGTCCGCTGCCACGGGAACCGGCGGTGCCGCTGCCGGCGCAGCCGTAGCTGGTGCGAGCGGTGCGACCGCGGCGTCGAACGCCGGGACGCAGGCACCCACCGGAACGCACGCGCCGCTGACCGAATCCGCGACGTCGACGGCGCCCGATGACGCGGGCGCCCGGGGTCCGCGCAGGCTCGTGGCCGTCACGGCGTGCCCCACCGGCATCGCCCACACCTACATGGCCGCGGACGCCCTGGCCAACACCGCCCAGGAAATGGGAGTGGACCTGCAGGTCGAGACCCAGGGCTCCTCGGGCGCCACGCGTCTGGACCCGGCCGTGATCGGTCAGGCGGAGGCCGTGATCTTCGCGACCGACGTGGACGTGCGGGAGCGCTCGCGGTTCGCGGGTCTGCCGTACATCGCGTCCGCGGTCAAGCGCGGGATCGACGAACCCCGCGAGATGATCCAGGAGGCCCTCGAGGCCGCGGACGATCCCCAGGCGCCCAAGGTCACGGGCGACGGCGGTGAGATCTCCGCCGCCGTGACCGGCAGCGAGGGGTGGGGCACGCGGATCCGCAAGGCCGTGATGACGGGTGTCAGCTACATGATCCCGTTCGTGGCCGCGGGCGGTCTGCTCATGGCGATCGCGTTCATGATCGCGGACCCGGTGCTCGTGGCCCAGCAGGCCGACGACATCCTGGCCACCACCACCCTGGGCAACCTGGGGGACGTGTCCCTGGCCATGTACCTGGGTGCGGTGCTGTTCAAGACCGGCAACCTGGCGATCAGCCTGTTGGTCCCCGCGCTCGCGGGCTACATCGCCTACGGGCTCGCGGACCGTCCGGGCATCGCCCCCGGCTTCGCGGCCGGTCTCGTGGCCAACTTCATGGGCGCCGGGTTCATCGGCGGCATCGTGGGCGGTCTGCTGGCCGGCATCTGCGCGTACTGGCTGACGCTGCCCCGGCTGCCCCGCTGGCTCGGATCACTCATGCCCGTGGTCATCATCCCGCTGCTCGCCACGCTGTTCGCCGGCGGGTTGCTGTTCCTGCTGATCGGCGGGCCCATCGCCGCGTTCATGACGTGGCTCACGAGCCTGCTCGCCGGGATGAGCGGTGCCTCGGCCGTGGCCCTGGGTGCCGTGCTTGGTCTGATGATGTGCTCGGACCTGGGCGGTCCCATCAACAAGGTGGCCTATTCCTTCGCCGTGGCCGGACTGGGTGCCGCGACCGTGACCAACACGGCGCCGCAGGAGATCATGGCCACCGTGATCGCCGCGGGCATGGTGCCCCCGCTCGGGATGGCGCTCGCCTCCACCGTTCTGGGCCGCAAGTACTTCAGCGCCGCGGAGCGTGAGAACGGCAAGACCTCGTGGCTGCTCGGCGCGTCCTTCATCTCCGAGGGTGCCATCCCGTTCGCCGCGGCCGATCCGCTGCGCGTGATCCCCGCCTCGATGGCCGGTGGCGTGATCACCGGTGCCCTGACGATGGCGTGGGGCGTGACCTCGGCTGCCCCGCACGGTGGGATCTGGATCCTGCCGGTCGTGGACGGACGCTGGGGCTTCGTGGCCGCCATCCTGGCGGGCACCGTGGTCACCGCCGTGCTGGTCACCCTGTTCAAGCGCATCGGCAACGTGAAAAAGCACGTGGGCGAGGTCCCCGGGGTTCCGCAGACACAACAAACCGTGGAAGTGTGAGACATCATGACTGACAACGACGTGACCGGTGCCGCACAGCAGCGCGTGGAACTGCGCGGTGTGGGGGTCAGCCCCGGGCGTGTGATCGCCCCCGTGGTGCACATGGCACCCGCCGTGAGCGAGCCGCCCGAGGGCGAGCCGCTCACAGGGGACGCCGAGGCCGCGATCGACCGCCTCAAGGCAGCGGCGCTCGAGGTCAAGGCCGAGCTCAAGGAAAGGGCCGCTCGGGCGCGCTCGGAATCCGCGGCGGAGGTACTCAAGGCCACGTCCCTCATGGCGGGGGACAAGGCCCTGATCAAGAACGCGGGCAAGCTCGTGACCGATCAGCAGCTCAGCCCCGAGCGGGCGCTGTGGCAGGCTGCCACCGCGTACGCGGACCAGATGCGGGCCATGGGCGGCTACATGGCCGAACGTGCCGCGGACATCGAGGACGTCCGCGCGCGCATCGTCGCCCGACTGCGCGGGGAAGACGCCCCGGGCGTGCCCCAGCGCAAGGAGCCGTTCGTGCTCGCGGCCGAGGACCTCGCACCGGCGGACACCGCGGTGCTGGATCCGGACGTCGTCGTGGCGCTGGTGACCGCCTCCGGCGGACCCCAGTCCCACACGGCGATCCTCGCGCGCAACCTCGGGCTGCCGGCTGCCGTGGCCGTCGAGGGGATCCTCGAGGTCCCCGCGGGGACGCCCGTGTTCGTGGACGGTGCCGAGGGCGCCGTCGTCGCGGCACCGGCAGAGCACGAACGCGAGGCAGTGACCGCGTGGCAGCGCGCGGCCGCGCAACTCGCCTCCTTCGACGGCCGGGGCGCGCTCGCGGACGGCACCGAGGTCCCGCTGCTCGCCAACGTGGGCACCGGCGACGACGCCCGCGCGGCCGCCGAGGCCGGCGCCGAGGGCGTGGGATTGTTGCGCACCGAGTTCTGCTTCCTGGGCCGGGACAGCGAACCCACCGTGGCCGAACAGACCCAGGCGTACGCCGAGATCTTCGCGGCGTTCGAGGGCAAGAAGGTGGTCGTGCGTACGCTCGACGCCGGGGCGGACAAGCCCCTGCCCTTCCTCACGGACACCACCGAGCCCAATCCCGCGCTCGGTGTGCGCGGCTACCGCACCGACTGGACCACCCCGGGCGTGCTGCAGCGCCAGCTCGAGGCGATCGCGGCGGCGGCCCGGGAGACCGGTGCGCACGTGTGGGTCATGGCACCCATGATCGCCACCGCGGAGGAGGCCGCCCGGTTCCACGAACTCGCGAGCGTCGAGGGGCTGCAGGTCACCGGCGTCATGGTCGAGACACCCGCCGCGGCCATCACCGCCGAGCAGATCCTCGAGCGCGTGGACTTCGTGTCGCTCGGGACCAACGACCTCACCCAGTACACGATGGCCGCGGACCGCATGCTGGGTGCACTCGCCGAGTTGAACTCCCCGTGGCAACCGGCCGTGCTGCGCATGATCGAGCGCACCGCGGCGGGTGCGCGAGCGGCGTCTGACGCGTCCGGTGAACACAAGAACGTGGGCGTGTGCGGCGAGGCCGCCGCGGACCCCGCGCTCGCCGTGGTGCTCGTGGGGCTCGGGGTGGACACCCTGTCCATGAGCGCACGCTCGCTCGCCGCCGTCGCCGCCGTGCTCGCCCGCGTGGACACCGCCCAGGCCGAGCGGCTGGCCGCACTCGCCGTGTCCGCCACGAGCGCGCGCGAGGCCAAGGAAGCCGTGCGGGCACAGTTGCCCGTGCTGCACGAACTGGGGCTGTGACCCCGCCCGAACCAGCGTCACCCGAACCGACCCAGCAAGGAGCTGACATGTCAGAACGCATTGCCACCGTGGCCTCCCGTGTGGGGCTGCACGCCCGGCCCGCCGCGATCTTCGCGGAGGCCGCCGGCGAGTACGAGAACCTGGAGATCACCATCCGCGCCGAGGGCGAGGACGCCGAGGAGGGCATGGACGCGTCCTCGGTGCTGTCCCTGATGTCCCTGGGCGCGGCCCACGGGGACAAGGTGGTCCTCGCGGCCGACGGCGACGGCGCCGAGGAAGCCCTCGAGCACCTCGCCTCGATCATCGAGACGGACCTCGACGCCGAGTGATCCTCACCACCGCCGACGCCGGGCGCCCCTGTGTGGGCACCCGGCGTCGGCGCTTTCCCGGGGGGTGATCGTCGCATTCCGGTGACCGGGGTCGGGGCCCAGGGCGAGGAGTACGGTGAATCGCATGGTGCGGTTTCTCATTCTGACAGGTCTGGTCGTGGCCACGATTGCCACGGTTCTCGCAGCGGTCTTCGGTCCCTGGGGATGGTGGATCCTCGCAGTCATCTTCTTCCTGCTGTTGCTCGTGGGCATCCGCGATGCGACGCAGCGCAGGCACTCGATCCTGCGCAACTTCCCCGTGCTCGGGCACGCGCGGTTCTTCATGGAGAAGATCCGCCCCGAGATCCAGCAGTACTTCATCGAGCGCAACTACGACGGCAAGCCGTTCAACCGTGACCAGCGCTCGCTCGTGTACTCGCGGGCCAAGGGCTTCAAGGGCGACAAGGCGTTCGGCACCGAGCTCAACGTGAACGAACCGGGCTACGAGTACTTCGTCCAGTCCGTGGCGCCCAAGGCGGCCCCGGAGAGCGAGCACCGCGTGCGCCTGGGCGGGCCGGACTGCAAGCAGCCGTACGACGCATCGCTGCTGAACATCTCCTCCATGAGCTTCGGCTCCCTGTCCAAGAACGCCGTGCTCGCCATGAACAAGGGCGCGGCCATGGGCGGGTTCGCGCAGGAGACCGGTGAGGGCGGGCTGACCAAGTACCACCTCGCCCACGACGCCGACATCATTTGGGAGTTCGGTTCCGGGTATTTCGGCACGCGTGACGAGAACGGCAACTTCGACCCGGAGGCCTTCCGCAAGAAGTCCAACCTGCCGCAGGTCAAGGCCATCAACATCAAGCTCTCCCAGGGCGCCAAGCCGGGCCTGGGCGGCGTGCTGCCGGGCTCCAAGGTGACCGAGGAGATCGCGGAGGCGCGCATGGTCCCCGTGGGCCAGACCTGCATCTCCCCGGCCAGCCACTCGGCGTTCACCACGCCGCGCGGTCTGATCCAGTTCGTGGCCCACCTGCGGGAACTGTCCAACGGCAAGCCGATCGGCTTCAAGCTGTGCGTGGGCTCGCGCGTGGAGTTCCTGGCCATCTGCAAGGCCATGATCGAGGAGAAGGTCACCCCGGACTTCATCATCGTGGACGGTTCCGAGGGCGGCACCGGTGCTGCACCGCTCGAGTACCAGGACCACGTGGGCACCCCGCTCGTGGAGGGTCTGATCCTGGTGCACAACGCGCTCGTGGGTGCGGGACTGCGGGACCGGATCAAGATTGGCGCCGCCGGGAAGATCACCTCGGGCCACGACATCGTGCGCCACATCATCCAGGGTGCTGACTTCTGCATGAGCGCGCGCGCCATGATGATGGCCGTGGGCTGCATCCAGGCCCAGGCGTGCCACACCAACAAGTGCCCCGTGGGCGTGACCACGCAGAACCCCAAGCTCTACAAGGCCCTGGACATCGAGGACAAGGGTGACCGCGTGGAGCGTTACCACCGCCTGACCGTGGAGGAAGCGGGCCAGATCATCTCCACCATGGGCTGCGAGCACCCCGAGGAGCTCACGCGTCAGATGCTGCGCCGCAAGGTCACGGCCACCCAGAGCATCTCGTACGAGACCCTCTACCGCTGGCTCACGCCGGGCGAGCTGTTCGAGGGCGTCGAAGGCGGTTGGGGTGAGGACTGGGATTACGCCGATCCGGACAAGTTCACCCCGGGTCACCCGGGCAAGTACGTGTTCAAGGGCCGCAGCCCGCTGGAACCCGGCGACGTCATGCCGGCGGACGATCGCGAGCCGGCGCTGTCCGGTGCCCGCGGCGGCGAGCGCGGTACCGAGTCCGCCACGCCGCGCACGAGCGGGCCGTCCGCGGGGCAGGCCTCCGAGGCGAACCCCGGGCAGTCCACCGCGGGCACGAGCCGGCGTCCCGAGGGGCAGCCTGGCAACGCGGCCGGTGCCCAGCACACGACGAGCGACCCGTCCCCGGACTCCGATCACGTGGACCCCTCCGACGACTCACGCACCCGCAACCCCGGGCTCGCCTGAGCCCGAGGGGTACCATGTGAGGCGGTGCCGCGACAGCGCGGCACCGCCTCACGTCGTCAGTGCCCCCCTGTACAGGATTGAGAGAGCCTTGCGAGAATTCACGGCACGTTTTGCCACCGATCAGGAAATCGCCGAGTGGGACTCCCACGTCACGGCCAACCCCTCTGGTGGCAACCTGTTGCAGTCGGAGGCGTTCGCGCTGGTCAAGAAGGACCACGGGTGGAAGCCGCAGTACGTGGTGTACGAACCCACGGACGGTTCGCAGCCCAGTTACAACCTGGTGCTCGAGAAGTCCGTGCCCGCCCTGGGCAGGCTGTGGTACATGATCAAGGGCCCGGACGTGGCGAGCGTGGACGACATCCCCGGCATCGTGGCGGCCAACGAGCGCTTCGTGGCGGGTCCCGCGCGCGGCGTGTTCGCGATCAAGTACGAACCCGAGATCGTGGCCTCCGACTATGCCGCGGGCGTGATGGCGCGCAGCGGACTCGTGAAGTCCTTCGAGATTCAGCCCAACGACTCCACCGCCGTGCTGGACACGGACATGGACGAGAAGGCCCTGCTCAAGTCCCTGCACTCGCGGGGTCGCAACGCGGTGCGCCGTGCGACCCGCGAGGGCTGCGAGGTGGACCAAGTCCCGCTCACGGAGGAGAACATGCGCGCGATGTACGCGCTCATGGATTCCGTGGGTCAGGGTCACGCCAAGGTGACCCTGCGTTCCTACGAGTACTACCGGGCGTTCTGGAACAATTTTGCCGATCGCGGTCAGGGCCGGCTCTACTTCACGTACGAGGACGGCAAGCCCTCGGTGGGTGCCTACGTGATCTCCTACGGGCGCAAGGGCACCTACAAGGATGGCGGCTCCAAGCCGCGGCGCAAGCAGTACGGGGACTCGCACCTCGTGCAGTGGAGCGCCATCACGGACCTGAAGCAGGACCACGAGATCACCCAGTACGACTTCTGCGGGACCCCGCCCTCCGACCAGCTCAAGAACAAGGAGCACCCCTACTACGGTCTGGGGTTGTTCAAGACGAGCTTCACCAAGACTGTCGTGGATTACGTGGGCGTTTGGGATCAGCCACTCAGCCGCGCGAAATACGCTGTGTGGAACAACGTGGCGGAGAAGGTACAGCGCCAGTTGTGGGTGCGCCGCACGGGTCAGCCCTTCTACTGACCGGCGGCCGCGGCCCCTCCACCCGGCCCCCGCTCGCCCGCAGGCGAGGACGTGGGCGAGCACGGGCGCGCGAGCGGATGCGTGTGGGCCGCACCCCAGCACACAGGAGTCGAACAGTGCCTGCGGCGGCAGGGAAGGGTGATCCCACGTGAGCGTGAGCGAGCAATTGACGCGTCTGGCGCACCAGGGCTACCCGTCCTCGGGTGAGAGCACGGGCCCGCACGCGGTGGACGGTGAACCGTTCGGTCCCGCCGGGGACACCGCGCTGCGCGACGCCGTGCAGCACACGAGTCCGGGGCGTCGTACGCGTTACGCACCGCGCCCCACCGAGGAACAGGCCGCCCGGGCGGAACTGCGTAGCGCGCCCGTGCACACCGACACCCGGACGACGTCGCAGCTGCGGGTCCCCGGCGTCCGTCCCCGCAGCGCCGGGCGCGGTCCCGCGACCGGCACCGGAACGCCGCAGGTCTCCTCCCTGCCCGTCCTCACACCGAGCCAGATCGCCGCCGACCGCGCGGGCCAGGGGCACCGGGCGGCGGTTCCCGCGGCATTGACCGAACCCATCGGCAGCCCGTCCCGGCGTGGCACCGCCCCCGCGAGCTCACCCGTGGAGCGCCCGGAAACCGTGGCGCACGAGCCGGCGCCCGCGACCACCGCGATCTCGCGGGGCGTGTACCCGGCCACCCGGGTCAAATCGTCGCGAGCACCCAAGGCACTGTTGCGCTCCCTCGTGCAGGGGGACGCCGCGCCCACCGCGCCCATGCGTGTGGTGGACCGGCTCACCGCCACACCGTTCCAGCACCTGCGCAAGTTCGGGGACAGCACGGACCGCCAGGCCCGGCGCACCCTGAACTTCGCGCTGCGCCTGGCCGAGACCATGTTCCACTACGGCGCGGACGCGCTGGACGTGGAGAACGCGATCATCGCGGTGTGCGCCACGTACGGGGTGGAGAACCTGGACGTGGACATCACCAACCAGTCGGTGACCATCAACTACGTCGCGGAGACCACGGCCACGGGCAAACTCACCGCCGCCGGCGAGGCCCCGCGGCGGGTCATCGAGGACACCGGTTCCTCCGCCCACCCCGCGACCGCCCTGGCGGGCACACCCGGGACCACGGGGGAGCAGCGCGGGAGCTCCGCGCCGCGCACCGGCCAGGACCCGTGGGGCGATTCTTCGACCTCGAGCCACACCGTGATGCGCGTGGTGCGTTCGTGGACCGACAACTACTCGGGTCTCGCGGACTCCCATCAGCTCGTGACCCGGATCATCGAGGGCAACACGCCCCTGCGGGACGCCGAACGGGAGCTAGCCCGGATCAACGCCCGACCCAAGCCCTACCCCAAGTGGGTCGTGTGGCTCGCCACGGTGATCGCGGCGGGGACCATCACGCTGGCGATCGGCGGCAGCCCGGCCGGTGCGCTCGTGGCCGTGGTCTCCTCCGTGGTGGTGCAGTCCGTCACGGCGAAACTGGGGGCGTGGCGGATCCCGGAGTTCTTCTCCCTCGCGGCCAACGCCCTGGTGGTCACGCTCGGTGCCCTGTTGATCTCGGCGGTGGGGGTCGAGGTGTCCCCGCCCAGGGTCATCGCCGGTGGGATCATCATGCTGTTGCCCACCACCCGCATGGTCTCCACGATGCAGGACGCGATCAACGGTTTCCCCGTGACCGCGGCCGGACGACTACTGTCCACCGCCATGGCGTTCCTGGGGATCGTGGCCGGGATCGCCCTGGGGATCACCTTGTCCGCGCACCTGGGGGTCCCACGGATTGACGTTTCCCAGTCCGGGTTCACACCCGCGGCAGCCATGACCAACACGGTGTTCATGCTGATCTCCACCGCTCTGATCGCGATCACCATGCAGGCGAAGCCGCGTCACCTGCTGCCCGCCGTGGCCGCGGCCCTCGTGGGCCTCGGTTTTTACCACGGCATCGGCAGCTTCGATCCCAGCACACGATTGGCCACGGGCGTGGGGGCTGTGGCGAGCGGTTGCGTGGCCGCGCTGCTCGCGGCGAGGGCCAAGATCCCGCAGGCGATCCTCGCGATCCCCGCGATGACCTACCTGCTGCCCGGGTTGAGCCTGTTCCGCGGAATGTACGCGATCACCGTGGAGAACGAGACCACGGGGGACGGCATCACGGGACTCGTCAACGCCATGGTGTCCATCGTGCTCCTCGCGGCGGGCGTGGTGCTCGCCAAGTACCTCATGCGCCCGTTCATCGAGCGGATGCAGTACCTCTCCCAGCGGCGCAACCGCCGCCGCTGACCGGTCAGAGGATCTTGCCCACGGGCAGCTTCTTCTCCGCCTGGAACGTCTCCTCGGCCCGCCCGGCCGCCCAGTACCCGGACAGGGATACCTGCGAACGCTCGAGCCCGCGGACGTCGAGCAGTTCCTTCCGGGCAGCCTTCATGGCCTCGCGCTCGCCGTGCACGAACGCCTGCACCCCCGCGGTGTCCTCGGGCCACGCGGCGTTCGCGAGTCCCGTCACGAGGGCGCGCTCACCGTCCTGCTGAGCGGCGCGGTGCACCCAGCGCACCCGGACGCCCTCGGGGATCGCGAGGTCGGTGAGGTCGAGTTCGTGGGAGGCGTCCTCGACCTCCAGGACGGCTTCTCCGCGCGCCGAGGCGGGCAGCGCCTCGAGGTTCGCGAGCACGGCGGGGACGGCGGCGTCGTCGCCAGCGAAGACGCTCCACGCGGCGGCCGGATCCGGGAGCCACTTGCCGCCCGGGCCGAGCGCCACGATCCGGTCGCCGGGGGACGCGGCATCCGCCCACGGCCCCGCATAGCCTTCGGTGCCGTGCAGGGCGACGTCGATCCACACGGTCTCGGTGTCGGGTTCCGTGTGGCGCAGGGTCATGTGCCGAGTGACGGGCTGGTCCTGGGGTGCGGCGTTTTCGCGCGCGGCCCAGTAGTCGGGGAACGCGCCGGGCGCGGTCGCCGCGAGCGTGGCTGCGGAGAAGAAGACGAGCTTGACGTACTTCTCCGGCGCCTCCATGTCCTGGAACTGCTCGGCGTTCTCGATCCTGCACACCACGCGCACCATGCCCGGGGAGAGCTGAATCCGGTCCGTAACCGTGAGGTTGAGCTGGGGTTTGCGGGGTCGCGCCGGAGTTTGTGCCATGCGTCCAGCGTAGGTGTTGCTACGCGGGCAGTTCCCACGAGACGGGCTGGGCGCCCTGTTGTTGCAGCAGCTCGTTGGCGCGGGAGAACGGGCGGGAACCGAAGAACCCCCGGGACGCGGACAACGGGGACGGGTGCACCGATTCCACGGTGGGCGCCCCACCCAGCCAGTCCTTGGTGCCGCGGGCGTCGCGACCCCACAGGATGCCGACGAGGGGTTGCTCGCGCGCCCCGAGCGCGCGGATCGCGCACTCCGTGACCGCTTCCCAGCCCTTGCCCCGGTGGGACGCGGGGGAGCCCGCGCGCACCGTAAGGACCCTGTTGAGCAGCATGACGCCCTGCTCGGCCCACGAGGACAGGTCCCCGTGCGCGGGCGGTGTGATCCCCAGATCGGAGTGCAGTTCCTTGTAGATGTTCTGCAGGGACCGCGGGATCGGGCGCACGTCCGGGGCCACCGAGAACGAGAGGCCCATCGCGTGGCCCGGGGTGGGGTAGGGGTCCTGGCCCACGATCAACACCTTGACCGCGGACATCGGCTCGCGAAGCGCGCGGAAGATGTGGTCCCCAGCGGGCAGGGTGTGGTGGCCCTCGGCGTGTTCGCCGCGCAGGAACTCGCCCACGGCCCGAATCTGCGGCTCCACGGGTTGCAAGGCACGGGCCCACTCCTCGTTCATGATCTCGTGCAACGGGGGCGGGGTGTTCACGGTGCGACCTCCAGGGCGTGCGGCCTCCGGGTACCGCCCGGAGCGTTAGGGTTGAGCCCATGTCTACCACGGGCGACGGCCTCGACGAGCTCGACCGGGCCATCCTGGACCTGGAGTCCGAGCACTGGAAGTACCGCGGCGCCAAGGAGTCCGCGATCCGCTCCCGCCTGGGGTTGAGCCCCGTGCACTACTATCAGCGGCTCAACGCCCTGATCTCCTCAGAGGCCGCCGCGCGCCACGCCCCCATGCTGATCTCCCGGTTGCGCCGCGCGCGCAATCGCTGAGTGGGTCCCCGGGTGCACGTGGGATAGTGGGCAGCGCACCGCGGACCCCTGACCGCCGCGGGTCCGGCAGGCGGGGCGCACGCCGTCCCACGGTCCCGGCACCCGCGGGTCGGCGCCCCTGATCCCGCCGTTCGTTGAGGAGAGCCACAGCATGAGCGAGTACCCCCGTGACGAGTTCGACGACGTCCCCGAGGACGGCGCCAGGCAGGGTGCCCACCGAGGCCATAACCCGAATGCCCGAGCGGGGTCCCGGGGCAAGTTCCTGGTCATCCTCGTGACCGGTGTGCTCGCCCTCGTCCTGGGGGCGGTGGCCTTCGTGAACGCCCCGCGCACGGCCCAGGAAGCGCTCGCCCTCCCCGCCGCAGCCGTTGCGGTGTCCCCGGACGA
>NZ_DDIY01000006.1:36276-38991 GCF_002338785.1 Kocuria sp. UBA1838
GCCCGTTCAGCCGGGGACGAAACCTGAGTCCACTGGACGCAGGGCGTTTGCGGTTCCGGCATGACGAGTGCCACTATGGGATTAGCACTCAGTCGCGTGGACTGCTAACCGGGTCCGGTGGGGGTCGCGCGGCGGACGAGTGACATCACGGTGAGGTGGTTGCGGCGCGGTGAGGATCGCGGCGCGGCACCGTCCGTCGCGGGCATCGTGATGACAAGTCTTGTTTGTCAACCGTCCAGGAGGGACGAAACACATGGCAAAGATGATCGCATTCGACGAAGAAGCCCGCCGCGGCCTCGAGCGGGGCCTGAACACCCTCGCGGACGCCGTCAAGGTCACCCTCGGCCCGCGCGGACGCAACGTGGTCCTCGAGAAGTCCTGGGGCGCCCCCACGATCACCAACGACGGCGTGTCCATCGCCAAGGAGATCGAGCTCGAGGAGCCGTACGAGAAGATCGGCGCCGAGCTCGTCAAGGAGGTCGCCAAGAAGACCGACGACGTCGCCGGTGACGGCACCACCACAGCCACGGTGTTGGCCCAGGCCCTCGTGAAGGAGGGCCTGCGCAACGTGGCCGCCGGTGCGGACCCGCTGTCCCTCAAGCGTGGCATCGAGAAGGCCGTGGCCGCCGTGACCGAGCAGCTGCTGTCCTCCGCCAAGGAGATCGAGACCGAGGAGGAGATCGCCGCGACCGCGTCCATCTCCGCCGCGGACCCGGAGATCGGCAAGCTCATCGCCGAGGCCATGGAGAAGGTCGGCAAGGAAGGCGTCATCACCGTCGAGGAGTCCAACACCTTCGGGCTGGAGCTTGAGCTGACCGAGGGCATGCGCTTCGACAAGGGCTACCTCTCCGGTTACTTCGTGACCGACGCCGACCGTCAGGAAGCCGTCCTCGAGGACCCCTACATCCTGATCGTCAACTCCAAGATCTCCGCCGTGAAGGACCTGGTCCCCGTACTCGAGAAGATCATGCAGGCCGGCAAGCCGCTGCTGATCATCGCCGAGGACGTGGACGGCGAAGCGCTCGCCATGCTCGTGCTGAACAAGATGCGCGGTGCCGTGAAGTCCGTGGCCGTCAAGGCCCCCGGCTTCGGTGACCGCCGCAAGGCGCAGCTTGCGGACATCGCGATCCTCACCGGCGGCCAGGTCATCACCGAAGAGGTGGGCCTGTCGCTCGAGTCCGCCACGATCGACCTGCTGGGCCAGGCCCGCAAGGTCGTGGTGACCAAGGACGAGACCACCATCGTGGACGGCGCCGGTACGCAGGAGGAGATCGAGGGTCGCGTGGCCCAGATCCGCGCGGAGATCAACAACTCCGACTCCGACTACGACCGCGAGAAGCTGCAAGAGCGCCTGGCCAAGCTGGCCGGCGGAGTGGCCGTCCTCAAGGCGGGTGCCGCCACCGAGGTCGAGCTCAAGGAGCGCAAGCACCGCATCGAGGATGCCGTGCGCAACGCCAAGGCCGCCGTGGAGGAGGGCATCGTCGCCGGTGGCGGCGTGGCCCTGATCCAGGCCGGTGCCAAGGTCTTCGAGTCCCTCGGGCTGTCCGGGGACGAGGCGACCGGTGCCAACATCGTCAAGGTCGCGATCGACGCGCCGCTCAAGCAGATCGCGCTGAACGCCGGTCTCGAGCCGGGCGTGGTTGTGGACAAGGTGCGCGGGCTCGAGACCGGTTGGGGCCTCAACGCCGCCACCGGCGAGTACGAGGACCTCATGGCCGCGGGCATCAACGACCCCGTCAAGGTGACCCGTTCCGCCCTGCAGAACGCGGCGTCCATCGCCGGGCTGTTCCTGACCACCGAAGCCGTGGTCGCGGACAAGCCCGAGCCCGAGGCCGCCGGTGCGGGCGCGGGTGCCGATCCCATGGGTGGCATGGGCGGCATGATGTGATCTCGCTCTTCTGAGTGAGTTCCGCCCGCTACACGGGCGGACATTTCGAGAACCCCGGGGACACGTGCTGTCCCCGGGGTTCTCGCATCTCCGGGAGTGCTCGCGCGCCCGGGTGCTCTTCGCGCGCCCGGGTGGTGGCCCCGGAGCGGTCCGCTGAACCGCGGGCCAATGCGGGACCGGGCGATCGCCTGCCAGCGGCGGTGGTTCAACGTGTCGGGAGGTTTTGCGAGGATGAGCGCATGACGATCATCGCTTCCGCGGACGGCTCCGCACTCGGCAACCCCGGACCCGCGGGGTGGGCCTGGTACATCGATCCCACCTCGTGGCGCGCGGGGGGTTGGGCCCACGGGACCAACAACATGGGCGAGCTCACCGCGGTGCTCGATCTGCTCCGCTCCACCCGGCACCGCGCGGACGAACCGCTGCGGGTGCTGTGCGACAGCCAGTACGTGATCAACTCGGTCACCAAGTGGATGCCGGGCTGGAAGAAGAAGGGCTGGAAGAAGCGCGACGGCAAACCCGTGCTCAACGTGGAGATCATGAAGGCGCTGGACCGCGAGCTCTCCGGTCGGGACGTCAGCTTCGAGTGGGTCAAGGGGCACGCGGGTCACGAGCTCAACGAGGCCGCGGACGAGCGCGCCCGCGCCATGGCCACGGCCTACCAGTCCGGCACCGCGCCGGAGGACATGCCCGTGGGGCCGGGCTTCCGGAACGACGCGGGCCGCGGAATCGAGGCGGGAGACGTGGAACCGGATCTTTTCTCCGCGTGGGCCTCCTCGGAGGACCTCCCGGCGGGTCACGCTGGGTCCACGGACTCCACGGACTCC
>NZ_DDIY01000006.1:39214-56225 GCF_002338785.1 Kocuria sp. UBA1838
GGACTCCACGGACTCCACGGATTCCAACGGCACCCCCGAGCATCTCATCTCGGACGCGGCCGCGCGTGAGGCCACGGTCCTCGGCCGCGGGAATGCTCCCGGTGGACCGGGGGAGTCCCTGCACCCCGACCTGGTGTGCGTGGACCGGCGAGGTGCCACGGCAGCCCCCGAGTCCGTGCTGAGCATCGTCGAAGCGGCAGGGTGCGAGCCCCGGGAGCTGCGGGTCACGGCCCTGGGCGCGCACGCCTACCACGTGAGCTACCGGCTCGAGGAGACATCCGTCGTGACCCGGCGCAGTTCCGTGTGGGTCCGCGAGGACCAGCACCACGACATGGGCCCATGGCTATTGCGGTACCACCAGGTCACGGCGGAGGTCTGAGCCCGGGCTCACCCGGCGAACATCCGCGCGTTCGCGGCCTCGGTCTCGGCGTACTGGGTGCCCGCGGTCGCGAGCGCCTGGTTGATCTGGGCCACGGCCTGTTCCATCTGGGCCTGCGCGGAGCGCCAGGAGTGGAAGGCCTCCTGGAAGCTGACCGAGGCGGTGCCGGTCCACGAGGCCTGGAGATCGGCGAGCGTGGCGCTCATGCCGTTGACCTCGGAGCTGAGCCGTTCGATGTGCCCGTGGGCCTGCTGGGACTTGGCGGCAATGGTGTCACTGTCCACGACGAAGTGGGCCATGGTGTTTCCTCCCTGGAGCGGATGCGGTGGCCGGTGGATTGCCGGGCCCGATCAACGCTAGGCAGCTCGTGCCGCACAACGCCCCAGAGAGGGAGGGGATGGGGACTCAGGCGTCCTCGGAGTCCTCGTCCACAGGTTTCGTGTGGGGGATCCGCACGGTGAAGGTCGCCCCGCCGCCGTCGGTCTCCTCGAGTTTCACCGCGCCGTCGTGCTGGGCGATGATCGCGGCCACGATGGACAGGCCCAGCCCCGTGCCGCCGGTCTCGCGGGTGCGGGAGGAATCCGCGCGGTAGAAGCGTTCGAAGACGCGCTCGGCGTCCTCCCGGTCGATACCGGGCCCGTGGTCGCGCACCTGCAGTACGGAGGTGAACCCGCCGTCCACGGCACTCTCCAGACCCACCGCAAGTTCGAGCGGCGATCCCGCGGGGGTGTAGCGCAGGGCGTTGGTGATCAGATTGGCCACGACCTGGCGCAGCTTGGACTCGTCCCCGTGCACCCACGCGGCCTCGGGCTGGGAGTCGTGCAGCCCCACGACCCGCACCGTGCGGTCCGGTGCCGTGGCGTGGGCGTCGGACGCGGCGTCGTACGCCAGGTGCAAGAGGTCCACTGGTCGCGTGGTGGCGACCCGGCGTTCGTCCAACCGGGCCAGGGTCAGCAGGTCCTCCACGAGCTGGGTCATCCGCTTGGACTCGGACTCGATGCGTTCCATGGCCTTGCCCACGTCCTCGGGCGTCTGCAGCGCGCCGTGGCGGTACAACTCCGAGTACCCGCGGATCGACACCAGGGGGGTGCGCAGCTCGTGGGAGGCGTCCGCGACGAACCGCCGCAGTTTGATCTCGGAGCGGGTGCGGGCGTCGAACGCGTCCTCGATGTGGCCGAGCATCGCGTTGAGCGAGCCCGAGAGCTGTCCGATCTCGGTCTGGGGGTTGTAACCCTCCATGCGCTGGGAGAGGTCCCCCTCCGCGATCCGGGCGGCCGTGGCCTCGACCTGCCGCAACGGTTGGAACGCCCGGGTGACCATGACCCAGCCCACGGTCATGGCCGCGAGCAGGGTGGCCAGGCCGAAGCTGAACGTCAGCAACCCCACGCCGGAGATGATCGCGTTGGTGCGGTCCAGGGGTTCGGCCACGACCACGGACATGTCGAACGCCGTGAGTTTGGTGGGCACCACCCGCCACTTGCGCTCGGGGACGCCCACGGATCCCACGGTCTCCGCCTGGCCGTCGTGGGCCATGACGTAGTCCAGGGTCATCCCGCTCAGATCTGGACTCGAGCTGTCCGGGGACGTGCCGGTACCGCTGCGAGCGCTCGCCACCACGTTGCCGTTCTGATCCAGCAGGTACCCCGAATTGGGCACCGGTGTGGTCACGTCACCCTGCAGCGCTCCCGTGAGCACCGGGGCCACGGTGTTCACGGACCCGCGCAGTTCCTGGTCCATGCTGGTCACGAGCGAGTCGCGCAGCACGGACACAGCCACGAGCGTGGTCACCGAGATGCTGATGGCCAGCAACAGCCCCGTGAGGGCCATCAGCTGGGAACGCAGGGATGCGGAGCGGAACCGGCGGGTGAGGACGTTCAATGGTTCAGTGGCGCTTGTCCGCCGAGCGCAAGAGGTAACCCACGCCGCGCTTGGTGTGGATCAGGGACGGCTGCTCGGGGTCGTTGTCGATCTTGCGGCGCAGATAGGAGATGTAGGACTCCACGATGGAGGCGTCCCCGTTGAAGTCGTACTCCCACACGTGGTCCAGGATCTGGGCCTTGGACAGCACCCGGTTGGGGTTGAGCATGAGGTAGCGAAGCAGCTTGAACTCGGTGGGGGACAGGTCGATCTCGCGCCCGCCGCGGAAGACCTCGTGGGCGTCGTCGTCCAGGACCAGGTCGTCCACGCGCAGCCGGGAGTCCTCCTCCTCGAGCGGCTGGGTGCGGCGCAACACGGCGCGGATGCGGGCGACGACCTCGTCCAGGCTGAACGGCTTTGTGACGTAGTCGTCACCGCCCACGGTCAGGCCGGCGACCTTGTCGTCGGTGTCGTCCTTGGCGGTGAGGAACAGGATGGGGAAGTGGCGTCCGGCGGCGCGCAGCTTGCGGGTCACGGAGAATCCGTCGATGTCCGGGAGCATGACGTCCAGCACGGCGAGGTCCGGGTCCTCGGCCTCGGCCTTGAGCAGGGCGTCCCGGCCGTTCGCCGCGGTGACCACTTCGAAGCCCGCGAATCGCAGGGAGGTGGCCAGCAGTTCCAGGATGTTGGGTTCGTCGTCGACGACGAGCAGTTTCGCTTCGGGTGTTTTCGTGTTCACGCCCGTCAGTATCTCCAAGTTTCCTGAATGGATTCTGTTCTCCGGCCGTCCGTTATCTGGAAGGACGGCGACGCCGCTGCGCGCGCCTCAGCGGGCCGAGCGCTGTCGCGCGCCCCGCAACAGTTCCACGCACATCAGCAGGAAGGCCACGGGGAGGAAGATCGCGGGGAAGACCGTGAACCCGCCCCAGATCACGTGCCCGCCGGCAGCCGCCACGAGCACCGCCACCAGCGACAGCACGCACACGAACGCGAGGACCAGTGTGACGACGAGCAGGGGGGACATGCCCCGGCGAGGGCTCGGGGAGGTGCGGCCGGATGCGGTGGGAACGGTGGGTTCGGACATGGTCCTCACGGTAGCAAGGACCGGTTACGCGGTGGGTTGAATCCGGGCCCGGGGCGATCATGAGAGGGCTAAACTATTGACTTCGCGAGCCGCCCGCGTTCCCGCCGGTGGCCGCGCAGACACGGCGACGAGAGACTGAGGTGATCCGCGTGCCCACGGGCAAGGTCAAGTGGTTCGACGCAGACAAGGGTTTCGGCTTCCTGGCCACCGACGACGGCCAGGAAGTGTTCCTGCATTCGTCCGCCCTGCCCAAGGGGGTCACCACGGTCAAGCCCGGGACCCGCATGGATTTCGGGATCGCGGACGGCAAGCGCGGTGCGCAGGCCCTGTCCGCGACCTTACTGAGCAAGCCGCAGTCCGTGGCTCGCAACACGCGCAAGCCCCCCGAGGAGATGGCCGTGCTCACCGAGGACCTCATCCGGTTGTTGGACGGGATGTCCAACGGACTGCGCCGGGGGCGCTACCCGGACCACGTGCACGGCAAGAAGATCGCGACCATCCTGCGCACCGTGGCGGATGAGCTCGATGTCTGAGACCACTGCGGAGACCGCTCCGCAGCGACGCGCGGGGCGTACACGCACACCCAAGCAGGACCCGGTGCTTACGGGCGCGGTGGATCTCGCGCGGGAGGCTGTGCTGGCCCCCGTGACGGACGCGTCCTCGGTGGGGGAACACCTCGGTGTCACCGTGCACGAGGACCGGCTGCTGACCCACCTCTTCGACTGTCGCCTGGCTGGCTACCCCGGCTGGGCGTGGTACGCGACCGTGGCCCGGGCCCCGCGCAGCAAGCACGTGACCGTGTGCGAGACCGGCCTCGTGGCGGGTCCTGATTCCCTCCTGGCCCCGGACTGGGTGCCATGGGAGGAGCGGATGCAGGCGCTCCAGGAGCAGGAGGCGCAGGACGAGCACGACTCCCCGGCGGAGGGGGGCGAGCACCCGGGCGACGGACAGGACTCCGCCGACGCCGAGCACGCCGGTGACGATGACACCGCACCCGCCGAGGAGACCTCCACCGATGGGGAGACCTCCCGCACCGAGGACGAGTACGCTGCATCGGAAGACGCCGAGGACGGCGCGGCATCGTAGGCAGCAGACCGGCCGCCGCCCCCGGGACCCCGCCGCCGGCGGTCCCGGAGTCGGGGATGTTCCGGTCCCTGCGCATCCGTAACTACCGTCTGTGGTTCACGGGCGCGCTCGTGTCCAACGTGGGTACGTGGATGCAGCGCACCGCCCAGTCATGGCTCGTGTTCGATGAACTGACCGATCACGACGCCACGGCCATGGGCGTGGTGATGGCCCTGCAGTTCGTTCCGCAATTGCTGCTCGCCCCCTACGCGGGGGTGCTCGCGGACCGCTACGACCGGCGCCGGATCCTTGTGATCACGCAGGGTGTCATGGCGCTGCTGGCCCTGGGGTTGGGCATCCTGTTGCTCCTGGACGTCGCGCAGTTGCCCACCGTGTACGCGTTCGCGCTGGGCCTGGGGATCGTCGCGACGTTCGACGCCCCCGTCCGGCAGACGTTCGTCTCGGAGATGGTCCCGGACACCCACGTGTCCAACGCAGTGGCCCTGAATTCCACATCGTTCAACTCGGCGCGGTTGATCGGTCCCGCGGTCGCCGGTGTGCTGGTCGCCGCCGTGGGCACGGGGTGGGTCTTCATGATCAACACCCTCACGTTCGCCGCGATGATCTGCGCGATCGTGCTGATCGACGCCGCCAAGTTGCGTCCCGCTCCACGCGCGCGGCGGGCACGCGGGCAGATCCGGGAGGGCATCGGCTATGTGCTCCACCGCCCGGACCTCGTGGCGGTCATGAGCACGATCTTCATGATCGGCACGTTCGGGATGAACTTCGCCGTGTTCCTCGCGGCCATGGGTGGTTCCGTGTTCGGGCGCGGCTCCGAGGAGTTCGGCGTCCTCAACTCGATCCTGGCAGTAGGCACCCTGACCGGGGCGTTGCTCTCCGCCCGCCGCGCGCGGGCGCGGTTGCGCTACATCTTCTTAGGCTGCGTGGCCTTCGCGATCACGTGCCTGGGTGCGGCCACCGCCCCCACGCTGTGGGTTTTCGCGCTGTGGCTGATCCCGTGCGGCATCGCGTCGCTCACGATCATGACCACCGCCAACGCCTATGTCCAGACGACCACCGCACCCGCGATGCGCGGGCGCGTGATGAGTCTCTACATGGCCATCTTCATGGGCGGTACGCCGATCGGCGCACCCACCGTGGGGTGGCTGACCGACACGCTCGGGGCGCGGTGGGGCATGGGTGCGGCGGTGCTCGCCGGGGTCGTGGGCGCGCTGATCGGCGCGTGCTTCGCGTGGCGACTGCGCCGGGAACGGCAGCTCGCGACGTCGTCCACGGCGGCGCCGGGGACGACGTCGCGCGGCTGAGTCCGCTCAGTCCAGGCCGTTCGCCACGGTCCAGTCGATGCACTCCAACAGGGCGCGGACGTCCTCCGACGGTACGGAGACGAACGTGGCGATCCGCAACTGGTTGCGCCCGAGCTTGCGGTACGGCTCAACGTCCACCACGCCGTTCGCGCGCAGGACGGCCGCGATCCGGGCGGCGTCCACCGCGTCGTCGAAGTCCACCGTGCACACCACGGGGGAGCGGTGCTCGGCCAGCGTGACGAACGGGGCGGCGACGTCGCTGCGTTGCGCCCAGTCGTAGACGAGCCCCGAGGTCTCGGCCGTGTGGCGGGATGCCCAGTCCAGTCCGCCCTGGGCGTTGAGCCAGCCCGCCTGCTCGTTGAGCATCACGAGCCCCGCGAGTGCGGGGGTGTTGTAGGTCTGGTGCTTGCGGGAGTTCTCCACGGCCGTGGCAAGGGACAGCACGTCCGGGATCCAGCGACCGGACGCGGCGATGCGCTCGACCCGATCGAGCGCGGCGGGGGAGAAGGCGGCGAACCAGATCCCGCCGTCACTGCCGAAGTTCTTCTGCGGGGAGAAGTAGTAGACATCGGTCTCAGAGAGGTCGACCGCCATCCCACCCGCGGCGGACGTCGCGTCGATGACCGTCAGAGCGCCGTCGTCCGCGTGAACGCGCTGTACGGGCATGGCGACGCCGGTGGAGGTCTCGTTCTGGGGCCACGCGTAGACGTCCACCCCGGGCGCCACGCGAGGCCCCTCGGGGCGCGAACCGGCCGGGGCCTCGATGACCACGGAGGGTTCGAGAAACGGTGCGCGATCCGTCACGTGCGCGAACTTGGCGCCGAACTCCCCGAAGCTGAGGTGCTCGGCGCGCCGGGACACGAGGCTGAAGGCCGCACTGTCCCAGAAGGTGCTGGACCCACCGAGACCCAGCACGATCTCGTACCCCTCGGGCAGTGCGAAGAACTCGGCGAGGCGCTCCTGCACCTGCGCTACCAGGTTCTTGACCGGGGCCTGGCGGTGGGACGTACCCAGCAGTGTGCTGCCACCGCGTTCGAGCGCGGCCACCTGCTCGGCCCGCACCCGGGACGGGCCCGCGCCGAAACGGCCATCCGCGGGCAACAGGGACGGGGGGATCACGGGCATGCTGGTCACGAAGGCTCCTCTGGCGGGCGGTCGGGTGTGTCCCCCATTGTGCCCGCCCGGGGAGTCGATGGCGCGTTCGAGACGCCTGCCGCCAGGACACCCACTGGCTATAATTATCCTGAATCATTCAGACTAGGCTGAACGGCAGCCCCCACCGGGGGTCGTTGACCCGCGCGCTGTGGTGCGCAGAAATCTGAGGACGAACCATGAGCGGCGATCTGATCGACACCACCGAAATGTACTTGCGCACGGTGCTGGAGCTGGAGGAAGAGGGGATCACCCCCATGCGAGCCCGCATCGTGGAACGCCTGCACCACTCCGGCCCCACCGTGTCTCAGACCGTCTCCCGCATGGAGCGCGACGGCCTGCTCTCGGTCGCGCCGGACCGCTCCCTGCAACTCACCGAGGCCGGGCGCACCACCGCTGTGTCCGTGATGCGCAAGCACCGGCTCGCCGAACGACTCCTCGCGGACGTGGTGGGCCTGGACATGGCGCACGTCCACGAGGAGGCCTGCCGCTGGGAACACGTGATGAGTGAGCGCGTGGAACAGCGGCTCGTGAACCTCCTGGGGGATCCCGAGAACTCCCCGTACGGCACGCCCATCCCGGGGCGGGGCGAGCACCACGGCACCGGTGCCGCGGCCGAGGTCTTCGACGGCCTCACCCTGCTCGAGGTCGCCGGAGCCCAGGACTCCACGGAGTACGTGGTCCGGCTGCTGCCGGAAGTGGTGCAGGCGGATCAGGAACTCATCGAGATGCTCAGCTCCGCGGGCATCCTCACGGGCTCCAGGGTCACGGCCGAGATCAACCCCGGGGACGAGAACCGGGTCGTGGTGACCCGGGTCGATTCGGGAGTGTCCCTGGACCTGGACTCCGCCACCGCGCGCGCCATTCGGGTGGCCGCCGCCGAGGCTTGATCGCCGCTGCGTCTCTCCGCGGTTGCTTCCGATGACGTCGGAACGCGACGCGCCGTGATCTTCGAGAAGTTGACCGTGATCTTCCGACTGTGTGGACAATCACGGGTGATCGGTGCGGTTTCGACCTTCGCTCACTGGGTGAGCCCTGTATCACCGCAGGTCAGGAGCCTTTTCCGTGGTGTGGGCTTTCGAGCGGGCGGGCGTGCTGAGGCGGCCGATTGATATCGACGGTCGTGGTAATCCACGGTGATTCATAGCGACCGATGCCCGATGCGTGACCGGCTGTAATCAAAACGTGACATTTTCGTTATCCATCCTGTACAGTCATGCCCGTGCCGATCACTGGTCGGATCGCCACTCCCGAGCGTTCGCCGAGTTCTGCCATGCGCTCCGGGACCCGTACACAGAACATCCGCATGGCAGAAGCGGGGGAACCACTTCCGGGCTCGTTGCCATCCGACGGGTCCTTGGGGTCAAGCCAGCACGGCACCTAGGTGCGTGCGGCCGGATGTCTCCCATCCGAACCCGACAGCTCACCTCGTAGGCGCAGGGAGGAACACACATGTCTTTCATGAAGCAGAACTCTGCCCGGCACCGCGCCGAGACGAAGTCGCACCTCGTGCGTAACACCACTATCGGTACGGTCGTCGCTGGTGCCGCCGTGGTCGGCCTCACGGCCCCCGCGCAGGCCTCGAGCGGTCTCATCGATCTGGGCTCCACGGCTTCCTACGGCTACCAGGCGTCCACCTCCTCGGTGCAGGCCTACAACGCGTCGTACACCATGCAGACCACCAACACCGTGGGCTCCGCCGCCAGCGTGAGCACCCAGTCGAACCACTCCACGGGTGGTCTGGTGGGCACCGCCTACCAGGGCATCGGCGGCGCGTACGTCTGGGGCGGCGTTGGCTTCAAGGCCTGGGACTGCTCCGGCTTCACCCAGTGGGTCTACGCCCAGAACGGCATCAACCTGCCCCGCACCACCTGGGCCCAGTTCGCCGCTGGCACCCCCACCTCCAACCCGCAGCCCGGCGATCTGGTCTCCCAGAACGGCGGCTCCCACGTGGGGATCTACATCGGCAACGGCCAGATGATCTCCGCTCTCAATCCCTCGCAGGGCACTCAGGTTCACTCCGTGAATGCCATGCAGCTGGATGGTTACTACACCTTCCGGTGACCCGGTGACACCGCGCCCGAGCATGATGCGCGGTCCACACCGAGCCACATTGCGGCCGGGTGTGCTGGCCGGGTCCCCGGACCTCGGTCGGCACACCGCGCCGGAACCACCTGAAAATCGAAAGTAATCTCCCGCCCAAATCCGTGCACCGCTGCTGCGTCCTGACGTATGTGCCGGTCACCGCACACCTCCGTGCCCTGGGTGGACACGAATGTGTTAGGAAACCACACGAATGTCGAACGAAACCGCTCCTCACGCCGCCAAGGGCATCTTCGCGGGTAAGGCCCGCACCGTCGCCGCCGTCGCGGCCTTCTCAGGTCTGGCCCTCGCGACCACCGTGTCCGTGCAGGCCACGCAGAATGCCTCCGAGCAGGCCCCCGCCGCCGCTGTGTCTGAGGCTCCCGCCTCCGAGAACACTGTCTCCGCGGAGCCCGCCGCCAAGGCCGACAAGGCCCAGGAGAACGCTGCCAAGGAGCAGAAGGCCGCGAAGACCGAGAAGGCGCAGCCCGCCGCTCAGGCTCCCGCTCAGCCCTCCGTGGTCCAGGCCGCTCCCGTGGCCGACGTGACCCCGCTGCAGGCTCCCGCCGTTCCGGCTGCAGCCCCCACCGTCGTGACCGCTTCCGAGAACGTCACCTCGGTCGCCGAGCAGGCTCCGGTGGCCCAGGGCCGCCACGCCGCTCCCGCCACCGCTCAGACCGTTGCCAAGGAGGCCGCCGCCGAGCAGCGCGCCGCTGTGGCTTCCCCGGTGATCCCGAACTACGCCCCCGCCCAGGGTGCCGCTGCCGCCCAGCCTGCGTCCTACAAGGCTTCGCAGGCCCCGGCCGCCCCGAAGGCGCAGGCTGCCCCCACGGCTCAGGCCGCCACCCAGGTGACCACGCAGTCCAACACCCAGGCAAAGGCCGAGGCTGCTCCCGCCGCCACCCAGGTGACCACGCAGTCCAACACCCAGGCGAAGGCTCAGGCTGCTCCCGCCGCCAAGGCCTCCTCCGTGTCCGGCTCCGCGAAGGGCCAGGCCATCCTGGGTGCCGCCGAGGCTCAGCTCGGTGTGGCCCAGGACTGCACCATGCTGGTGACCAACTCCCTCAAGGCCGTGGGCATCAACCACCACGGCTGGCCGGCCAGCTACAAGTCGCTGGGCACCCAGGTCTCCGCGGACCAGGCCCGCGCCGGTGACATCGCCTACTACGCCAACGGCGGTTCCGGCATGGCTCACGTGGCCATCTACGCCGGTAACGGCCAGGCCATCCACGGCGGTTGGAACGGTAACCAGACCGTGAAGACCAGCGCCTACGTGGGCTCCGGCCCCGAGTTCATCCGCGTCGGCTGAACCGGATCGAGTTCGGCACAGCGCTGATCCGCGCGGCGCCACACCTCGTGTCGAGTCGGGACCGGTTGTGTACCCGATCCCGATGAGAGCGATAGAGAACGTACGGACCCTGTTGACCGCAGGGTCCGTACGTTTTTTCGTGCCCGGAACCCGGACGTGGACCGGCAGCGGTGATCACTCAGCCCTCCTAGCACCCGATCCCCGTCGTGCAGGCGTCGATCGCGGATCGGCCCCAGCGATCGCGCAGCCGCGGCCCGTAGAATGGACGCCATGCCCTCCGATCTCTCCACCGCCGCACGCACCCCGCAGGACCAGGAATTCACCTACTACGCCGTGGGCATGGTTGCCGGTGCCATCCCGGGGATCGTCGTGGGGTTCATAGTGGCCGCGTTCGTGGGTCACGCCGCCATGTGGTTGTCGGTTTTCGGTGGCGTGGGGATCATCATCGGCCTCGTGGTCGCCACGGTCGTCTTCCGGCGACGCCGCGCGGCCGCCCGGGCAGCCCAGCCCACCTCGCCCGCAGCGCCGGGCGACGACGTCGCCGATCACCGCAGCTGAGCCCGTCCCACCGGGGACCCGGCACGCCGCTGTCGGCCCTCCTCGCAGACCCACCCACCGGAGAGCCGGGTCGACGTCGCTGGGTATTCTTACGGGTCCGCGTGGCCGTCCAGCCCGGCCCCGAGCTCCACGCGGCGGTGAGTTCTCCGTCCCCCGTTACTTCCAATCGACCTCGAAGGCCGGCTCAGGCCGCGATCAGCTGCGTGATCTCCCGTTCCAGGTTCTCCCGGGCGCGGGCCTCCCACAACGTCACCGCACGAGGATCGTGGAACAACGTGTCTTTTTCCAAGAGTCCGCGCAGGATCTCGGCGCGGCCCGCCCTGAACTGCTCTTCCGGGACGTGGGCGTACTCGCGGCGCACCGTGGTCCGATACCGCTCGTACTCGTTCTCGCTGCCGCCCAGCACGGACAGGTCCGCGTCCACGAGTCGACAGGCGTCCACGTCGCTCGGATCCGGGCGGTGGTCCACGGTCACGAGCACGAGCTCCGCCACGCGGCGCCCGATGGCCGCGGGCCACTCCGGGCCTGACAGTCGTTGCCGGGCCAGCTCGGCCGAGTCCCGTTCGTCCTGACCTGCTTGCCCGTCATACACGGCATCGTGGAACCACGCGGCGAGCACGAGCTCCGCGCTCGGGGCGCCGTGGGTGAGCCGGTCAATGCCTTCCAGTACGTTCAGCAGATGCGAAGGACCGTGGTAGACGCGGTGCGGTTCGCTCCAGCGGGTCAGCAGCTTGGCACCCAGGTCGGGATGCTCGGGGAAGTGGTGCGCCCAGCGGCGCGTGAGGGTCACCGCGAGCTTGGCCGGGCGGCGTCGTGCGGGGACCCGCAGGCCACTGTGGATCAGGACACGGACGAGTTTCTTGCCGTCTACAGCGAGGGCACCCGCGGCCACAGCGTCAGCGTGGCGGTGCGCGGGGACGTCGTAGTGGTCGCGGTCGAAGGCACGTTCCGAGACCCCCAGGGCGCGGGCGAACTCGTGCAGCTCGGCCAGGGAGGTGTCGGAGATCAGGTGCGAGAACACCGTGCCGTGCGCGGGCCATCGGGGTGGATCGATGTAGACGGTCATGGCTCCATTGTGCGCTGTTCCAATGTGCTCTCAACTCGCGGGGGGAACGCGCCGCCGATACAGTGGTGCAGTGTTGCCCCCGTAGCTCAGGGGATAGAGCACGGCTCTCCTAAAGCCGGTGTCGTTGGTTCGAATCCAATCGGGGGCACCGAGGACGTCCCGCCCGATATCGGGCGGGACGTCGTCATTCCCGCAGTGCATTCCCACAACCGGCCGACCCGCCCAGCGAAACCCGCCCGCTCGGTGAGGATGGCCGACCCCGCACATCAACGGGGATGTATGAGTGGAGTACAAGCAGCCCGTGGCCCTGTGACCTACGTCAGCTCAGTTGAATCGCGGCGTGGGGAAGCGCGAGGGTGTATCCCCGAGCTCAGGCGCGCGGGCGCTGGCCCGGCAGCTTGCCCTCGGAGAAGTCGTCGAGTTTGCGGCGCGTCACGGATACCGCCACGATCACGGCGATCAGCACGAGCAGAGCGAACAACACCCACCGCGCGATCACGAGCCCCGAGGCGAGTGCCACGGCGGACGCGTCCGCGGGGTCGGCCACGGCGGCGTCGAGCACGGTGTTGCCCACCAGGAAGACCACCGCGTAGACCAGGATGACCGCCCAGTACACCCATTTGCGGGCGCGCTGCGGGGTGTTGAGCCCGGTGAACAGCAGCCAGCCCAGGCACATGAGAAGGGGAGTGAAGAGCCCCGTGGTCGCGTGCACGCCCTCGTACTCGGTGCGGCCGTCCGCGCCCAGGCCGCGGGCGAAGTCCGCGAGGTGGCCCTGGGAGAAACCGCCGGCCATGAGTTCGGGTGCGGTGACGCCGCCGGCAAGGTTTCCGGAGACGCCCTGCAGCACGAGCAGGTGGTAGTAGAGCCACAGCGCGGCACCCACGAAGAACGCGACGCCCACCAGGATCCCGGCCGACGACGCCTTGGTGGGTTCCGCGGCGAGCTCACCGGGGCGCATCTCGTGGACGCTCGCGGGGCGCACCCGGGGTGCACGAGCGGGCAAGGACCCCGCCTTCGCGGAGCCCGCGTTTTCCCCGTACTTCCTGGCCTTCTGCGCTCTGGTCATACCCATGGCCCCATTATCCCCCGGGTTGTACTGTGAATGACTACGGGTACCACGCTCGATGACGAGGTGGTGAACAGGTGCCCCGCGGGCACTGCGGAAGGGTGGTGATGGTCATGGAACTCTCCATCGGCCTGCCGGACGGACTGCTCATGAGCGCGGGTGACGGCACGGAACTCACCCTGTACGAGGCCGATCACACCACGGTCCGGCGCAGGATCAACTGCTCCGTCCTGGAGGGCGCGCGGATCGCGGACATCGTGTGGTCCCACAAGCTCTCCGCCGTGATCGCCGCCGTTCCGGACAAGAACCAGTTGTTCCGCTGGGACCCGTACACCGACGCCCTCCAGGAGTACGGCGGCACGGGTGAGCCCGGCCGCCGGGACGGGAAGATCGCTCAGGCCAAGTTCGCGGCCACGGTCTCGATCACCGAGGCCGGTGACGGCAAGTTGTGGCTCGTGGACAAGGATTCCTCCGCGCTGCGCTACATTGCGATCGATACGGACCGGCCCGACGGCGATCCCCACGTGGTCACGGTCATCGGCCGCCACGGTGCCGGGTACCAGGACGGCCCCGCGGCGGACGCCAAGCTCGCCCGCCCCGAGGACCTGCAGATCCTCTACGACGGTTCCGTGGTGGTCGCTGACACCGGCAACGACGCCATCCGCCATTTGGACCCCTCCGCGGGGGAGGTCTTCACCATTTACGGCGGGCCCGACCAGGACGGGGACGACCTCGACGAAGACGTCGTGCTGCAGGCCCCGGCGCGGGTCACCGTCGCGGATTCGCACCTGTGGGTCGAGGACGCCAACGGGCGCCACCTGTTGGAACCGCGCTACGTGTGATCCGGGGTTGTCCACGGGCCGGTGAGGGCGTCCCCACCGCTGGCTAAACTGGTGCCACCATGGACTTCCTCTCTGACAATCCCCTCCTGTCCGCGGCCTCGGTGCGCTCGGCGAACGCGCCCGACTCGGACGAGTTCTCCCAGCCCACCCCGGCATCCGGGGCTCAACTCGTGGAGGGACTGAACGACCCCCAACGCGCCGCCGTGGAGCACGCGGGTTCCCCGCTGCTCATCGTGGCCGGTGCCGGTTCCGGCAAGACCAGGGTCCTCACGCACCGGATCGCCTACTTGCTGGCCACGGGCCGCGCCCGCCGGGGGGAGATCCTCGCGATCACGTTCACGAACAAGGCCGCCGCGGAGATGCGGGAGCGGATCGTGGATCTCGTGGGGGAGTCCGCGCGCTCCATGTGGATCTCCACGTTCCACTCGCTGTGCGTGCGGATCCTACGCCGCGAGGCCAAGACCCTGGGGCTGTCCACCAACTTCTCCATCTACGACTCCGCGGACTCCCTGCGGTTGATCACCCAGGTGGCCAAGCAGCACGAGTTGGACCCCAAGCGGTTCGCGCCCAAGGCCATCCAGCACAAGATTTCCGCCCTCAAGAACGAGCTCGTGGACGACGAGACCTACCTGGCCCGCGCGAGTTCCTCGGACCCGTTCGAGTCCGCCGTGGCCCAGGTCTACCGGGGCTACACCCAGCGGTTGCGCGCGGCCAACGCCATGGACTTCGACGACCTCATCGGCGAGACCGTGCACATGTTCCGCGCGTTCCCTCAGGTGCTCGAGTACTACCGACGCCGCTTCCGGCACGTGCTCGTGGACGAGTACCAGGACACCAACCACGCCCAGTACGCGCTCGTGCGGGAACTCGTGGGAGGCGGTTCCGAGAACCACCCGGATGACTCCGGGATCCCGCCGGCCGAACTCACGGTGGTGGGGGACTCGGACCAGTCCATCTACGCGTTCCGCGGCGCGGACATCCGCAACATCACGGACTTCGAGCGGGACTTTCCCTCCGCGCGCACCATCCTGCTGGAACAGAACTACCGCTCCACGCAGAACATCCTCTCCGCGGCCAACTCCGTGATCTCCCAGAACGCGGACCGCCGGGACAAGAAACTGTGGACCGCGGAAGGCGATGGCGCCCCCATCATCGGGTACGCCGCTGAGAACGAACACGAAGAGGCTCGCTTCATCGCGGAGGAGATCGACACGCTGCAGGACGAGCACGGGATCCGCCCCGGCGACGTCGCCGTGTTCTACCGCACCAACGCACAATCGCGCTCCCTCGAGGAGATCCTGATGCGCGTAGGACTGCCCTACAAGGTGGTGGGCGGGACCCGCTTCTACGAGCGCAAGGAGATCAAGGACGCCATATCCTACCTGCGCGCGATCGCGAACCCCGCGGACGACATCACCGTGCGGCGCATCATCAACGAGCCCAAGCGAGGGATCGGGGACCGCGCCCAGGGCTCGATCGCGGCGCTCGCCGACCGCGAAGGCATCTCCTTCTCCGAGGCCATGCACCGCTTGGACGAGGCACCCGCCCTGGCCACCCGCTCGGCGAACGCCATCAAAAAGTTCTCCCAGCTCATGGACGATCTCGCGGAACTCGCTCAGGGCGCCTCGGTGACCGCGGTTCTCGAGGCCGTACTCGAACAGTCCGGGTACCTCGAGGCCCTGCGTACGTCCACCGACCCGCAGGACGAGTCCCGTGTGGAGAACCTCGCGGAGCTCGTGGCCGTGGTGCGCGAGTTCGAGAAGGACCGCCCGGACGCGGGCCTCGGGGAGTTCCTGGAACACGTGGCCCTCGTGGCGGACGCGGACCAGATCCCCACCCAGCCCGAACCCGAGGGCGGCGCGAGTGCCCAGCAGATCGCGGAGCAGGTCGCGCAAGCGCGTTCCCAGGGGGTCGTGACGCTCATGACCCTGCACACCGCCAAGGGGCTCGAGTTCCCGGTCGTGTTCCTCACGGGCATGGAGCACGGGATCTTCCCGCACCAGCGCAGCTTCGCCGACGCCTCGAGCATGGAGGAGGAACGCCGCCTCGCGTACGTGGGGATCACCCGGGCGCGCAAACGGCTGTACCTCACGCGCGCCGAGTCCCGCTCCATGTGGGGGCAGTCCCAATTCAATCCCGCGAGCCCGTTCCTGGACGAGATCCCTTCGCGGTTGATCGAGTGGAAGCGCGAGGGCGCCAGCGCCGCGGGCGGATGGGGTTCGCCCGTGCACGCCGGATTCCAGGCCCGCGATCCGTTGCGCGGTTCCTCGTGGGGTGCGGGCGCCGGATCCGGGGCAAGTTTCCGCAGGCTCTCACCGGCCTCCGCCGGGCGCGTGCAGCCCCAGCGGGAGATTCCTTCCCTCAGCGTGGGAGACACGGTGGAGCACAAGGCGTTCGGCCGCGGTTCCGTGGTCGCCATGGAGGGCTCCGGGGACAAGACGGTCGCCAAGGTGCGCTTCGGTGCGGAGGAGAAGCGGCTCCTGTTGCGTTACGCGCCCATGACCAAGGTCTCGTAAGGGGTACGACGCCGCGGCCCCGCCGCGCGCGGTGTCGTCCGGTGCGCCGAAACGCACCGGGTGGCTCGAACCTGCCTGGCGAACCCATCTGGCGGCCCGGTGCAGCCCGGTGTGCTGAGACGCACCCGGATGCTCGAACCGTTCGGGTGGCCCGGCGGGATCGGAGCGCAACCGATCAGGGTTGCTCCCGGCATGGAGACAGTAGAGGCGGTGATCGCTCAGACGAAGATCAACACGAGCACGGTGAACAGCGTGGTCACGCGCAGGGACTCGCCGGAGCGGACGTGGATCACGCCCAGCAGCACGCAGCTCAACAGGGTGGTCACGGCGGCCGCCTGGCCGCCGGCGAGGAAGGCCACGGCCCCCATCGTGAGGCCCGCCACGAGACCGCCCCACGGGACCCACCGGGACCCCTGGAACGTGAGGACCTCCCGGATGGCACGGTGCGAGTACGCCAGCAGGCCCGCGACTAGGAAACTGCGGCCCACCAGGTAGCAGACCCACGCGACCATCGCCAGCCACCCGAGGGGCCCGTACACGTCGAACAGTTGCAGGTAGCGGTCCAGCGGGGCCAGACCCCACGGCGCCCCGATCAATGCGGGCAGCACGATCGCGAGCACCACGGCCAGGACGAAGCACAACAGGATCTCCCGCCAGCGGCGGTGGTCCACCCCGCCGTCGACGCCGACTCGGCCCGCGGCGGCGTCGTC
>NZ_DDIY01000006.1:56428-71336 GCF_002338785.1 Kocuria sp. UBA1838
CGGATCGACCCCGCGGCGCCGGGACCAGGCCACCAGGGCGCGCGCGAGCAGCACCCACAGTGCCCCGAGACCCACCCATTCCACGACCTGCCAGCCCAGGGGATAGAAGGTGGATACCGAACCCGTGAGAGTCAGGATCGTCCCGCTGACCACCAACTCCAGCCCGAGTGCCACGAACGAGAAGGTGGCCAAGGAGGCCATGAACCCCGGGTCCGCCTCGCGGGCGTCCCAGATCTCCGGCAGTCCGATGCGTCGCATGCCCCCAGTCAACCAGCCGCTGCCGTGCGGGCGGGAATCCCGGGCCCGGTCCCGCGGTGTCCGCGGGGGCCGGGTGTGACGCGAATCAAGGGCCCATGGCCTAAAATGCTCGTGAGGGCTCTGTGAGCGCAGTGCTGCGCTGCATCCCCCCACATCAGGTCGCTCCAACCGGGGGTTCCCGGTGCGGAACGACACACCTCGACGCAGAAGGACACTTATCCGTGGACCTGTTTGAGTACCAGGCACGCGACCTGTTCGAGAAGCACGGCGTTCCCGTGCTGGCCGGCATCGTCGCCACTACCCCAGAAGAAGCCAAGGCAGCAGCAGAGAAGATCGGCGGGGTCACCGTCGTCAAGGCACAGGTCAAGGTGGGCGGCCGCGGCAAGGCCGGCGGTGTGAAGGTCGCGAAGTCCGCCGACGAGGCCTACGAGTACGCCCAGCAGATTCTGGGAATGGACATCAAGGGCCACACCGTGCACCGCGTGATGATCGCGCAGGGCGCGGACATCGCCGAGGAATACTACTTCTCCGTCCTGTTGGACCGCGCCAACCGCTCCTACCTGGCCATGTGCTCGGTCGAGGGGGGCATGGAGATCGAGCAGCTCGCCGTGGAGCGCCCGGACGCCCTGGCCCGCGTGGACGTCAACCCCGCGGAGGGCATCACCGAGGCCAAGGCCCGCGAGATCGTGGAGCAGGCCAAGTTCGACGCCGAGACCGCCGAGAAGGTCGTCCCCGTGCTCGTCAAGCTCGGTGAGGTCTACACCAAGGAGGACGCCACCCTGGTGGAGGTCAACCCGCTGGTCAAGACCGGCGACGGCGAGATCCTCGCCCTGGACGGCAAGGTCTCCCTGGACGACAACGCCGAGTTCCGCCACGAGGACCACGCGGCGCTCGCGGACAAGTCCTCCGCGGACCCCCTCGAGGAGAAGGCCAAGGAGAACGACCTCAACTACGTCAAACTCGACGGCGAGGTGGGCATCATCGGCAACGGTGCCGGTCTCGTGATGTCCACCCTGGACGTCGTGGCCTACGCCGGTGAGAAGCACGGCAACGTGAAGCCCGCCAACTTCCTGGACATCGGAGGCGGCGCGTCCGCCGAGGTCATGGCCGCCGGTCTGGACGTGATCCTCAATGACCCGCAGGTCAAGTCCGTGTTCGTCAACGTCTTCGGTGGCATCACCGCGTGCGACGCCGTTGCCAACGGCATCGTGAAGGCGCTGGACATCCTCGGTGACTCCGCCACCAAGCCCATCGTGGTGCGTCTGGACGGCAACAACGTGGAGGAGGGCCGCCAGATCCTGCGCGAGGCCAACCACCCGCTGGTCACCTCCGCGGACACCATGGACTCCGGCGCCGACAAGGCGGCCGAGCTGGCCCACTCCGCCAAGTAATCGCCCACGCGAACAGCTATCAGGAAGAAGACATGTCGATCTTTTTGAACAAGGACTCCAAGGTCATCGTTCAGGGCATCACCGGCGGCGAGGGCACCAAGCACACCGCGCGCATGCTCGCTGCCGGCACGAACGTGCTCGGCGGTGTCAACGCCCGTAAGGCGGGCACCACGGTGAACCACCAGGACAAGGACGGCAACGCCGTCGAACTGCCCGTGTTCGGCAGCGTGAGCGAGGCCGTGCAGGAGACCGGGGCGAACGCGTCGATCGTGTTCGTACCGCCGGCCTTCTGTAAGGACGCCGTGATCGAGGCCATCGACGCCGAGATCCCGCTCGTGGTGGTCATCACAGAGGGCATCCCCGTGCAGGACTCCGCCGAGTTCTGGGCGCACGCCAAGGCGAACACCGGCGCGGACGGCAAGCCAAAGACCCGGATCATCGGCCCCAATTGCCCGGGCATCATCTCCCCCGAGGAGTCGCTGCTGGGGATCACCCCCGCGAACATCACGGGCAAGGGCAAGCTGGGCCTGGTCTCCAAGTCCGGCACGCTGACCTACCAGATGATGTACGAACTGCGGGACCTGGGCTTCACCACGGCCATCGGCATTGGCGGTGACCCGGTCATCGGCACCACGCACATCGACGCCCTCGAGGCCTTCGAGGCGGACCCCGAGACCGAGGCCATCGTGATGATCGGTGAGATCGGCGGCGACGCCGAGGAGCGCGCCGCGGAGTTCATCAAGGCGAACGTGACCAAGCCCGTGGTGGGCTACGTCGCGGGCTTCACCGCTCCCGAGGGCAAGACCATGGGTCACGCCGGCGCCATTGTCTCTGGTTCCTCGGGCACGGCCCAAGCCAAGAAGGAGGCCCTCGAGGCCGCCGGTGTGAAGGTGGGCAAGACCCCGTCGGAGACCGCGCAGCTCATGCGGGAGATCTTCGAGGGCAAGTAAGCCCCTCCCGGCGCTTCGCCGCCGGTGCATCCACGACGACGCCGCTCGCCCACCTCGGTGGAGGAGCGGCGTCGTTCGTCGTGGTGCCGTTCGGACGCGAGTGCCAGCCGGTGAGGGACAGCGGCGCGGTTCGTCGTGGTGAGAGTCGAGCGCCGGCCGGACGGGATGCGGGCGCGCGATGAGGACCGTGAATCGGGTCAGGACTCAGGCCAGGACGATGGTCCGATTGCCGGAGATCACCACGCGACCCTCCGCGTGCCACTTCACGGCGCGGGACAGGGCCTGGGTCTCCGCCTCGGAACCCACCGCCACGAGGTCCTCCGGGGTGTGCGCGTGATCCACCGGGATCACGCGCTGCGCGATGATCGGACCCTCGTCCAGGTCCGGGGTGACATAGTGGGCGGTGGCCCCGACCATCTTGACCCCGCGCTCGTAGGCCTGGTGGTACGGCTTGGCGCCCTTGAAGGAGGGCAGGAACGAGTGGTGGATGTTGATGCACCGACCCGCGAGCTGTTGTGTGAGCTCGTCCGAGAGGATCTGCATGTAGCGGGCCAGCACCACGAGTTCGGTGTCGTAGGACGCGGCGATCTCGAGCAGTTGCGCCTCGGCCTGCGGCTTGGTGTGCCGGGTGACGGGCACGTGGTGGAACGGCACACCGTAGAAGTCCACGAGGGGTTGCAGGTCCGTGTGATTGGACACCACACCCACGATCTCGATGGGCAGTGAGCCCACGCGCGCTCGGTGGAGCAGGTTCACGAGGCAGTGCGAGATCTTGGAGACCATGACGAGCACACGGGTTTTGTGCCGGGCGTCCACCAGACGGAAGCGCATGTCGTGCTTCTCGGCCACCGGGCGGAACCCCTCGATCAGGGACTCAGTGGTCACGGTGCCCGGTTCGTTCATGGTGTGGCAGCGGATGAAGAATTCGTCGTTGTGCCGGTCCGAGAAATGCTTGACGTCGAAGATGTCGCAACCCTGCTCCGTGAGGTTCGACGCCACGGCGCTCACGAGACCGTAGGCCTCGGGGCAGTGGACGGTCAGGACGTGTTCATCGGACGTGGGCTGCTGGGCCGACATGAGGGGATACTCCTGGGATCGCGGAACGGAGCGGCCCCGGAGCACGGGATGTCATCCGTCCGGGGACCGCAGACGATCTTATCGCCCCGGGCTACACAGCGCGCGGGATGGTCCGGATCTCGGAAGGGGCGTTAACGACCGGTGGCCGCGGGAGCGGACGGTAGGAGCCCGTCCGGCGCGGGGAGAGGTGCGCCTCTGTGAGAGAACCCGCAGCCACCGGCAGGCGATAACGCCTCAACGGGATCAAGCCGTGGGCTGAGCGGCTACCGACGCACAGCATCAACCACAGAGCACCCCCCAGTGCATGTGTGGCGATTTCCCTGTGCGAAGTCTCCCGTTGCGGTGGTTCGTAGAACCACGCCCCCAGAATATCGGAATTTCTCAGATGACTCGGAGCCGGTGAAATTTCATGAAGTGTGGTTCGCGCCAATCGGCCCACCGATTTATGCGTGTAAATCAGCCGGAAATTGACCCCTTAAAGCCGCTCTGACCTGCAATAACAGGGTTTTTCGCCTAGTGAGCGAAGGTTAACAAATGCTAATGAGCAAATATCTCAACAATACTCACTGCACTTGTAGGCCGTAGAGGGGACAAGTAATGCCTCCTGATTGTGGACACGCACCACTTTTATGTCGCACAAATCACACTTCTGCCCACGGAGAACAGTCGTCGTTCGGTACTCACGAGACCGTCGTGTTGAATGCGAGCCCCAGAAGGTAGGTGGCGATCGCGGCCCCGTACCCAATCCCGAGCTGCCGTAGTCCCCGCCTGAACGGGGAGGCGCCGGAGAGCAGCCCCACGAAACCGCCCGTGATCAACAACGCGATGCCCACGAGCGCCATTCCCACGGCCATGGCCACTCCGCCGCCCAGGCCGAAGAGGTAGGGCAGGATCGGGATGATCGCCCCGGACGCGAAGAAGCAGAAGCTCGACGCCGCCGCCCCCAGATCGGTGCCCAGGGCCTGGTTGTCGTCCGTGGCGGGAAGCTCCTCGCCCGGTTCCGTGTTGAGCACACGACGCGCCTTCTCGTCTTGGAACGACAGCGATGGATCGCAGTCGCAGTCGAAGTGTCCGAGTCGCTCGGCCGCCCGGTGCTCTGCAGCCTTCTCGCTCATGCCCCGGGCCCGGTAGATCAGTGTGAGCTCGTTGGCGTTCAGGTCCAACGCCGGCGCCACGCGCAGGGTCACCTGGGTGGGTTGGGAGGCGTCCAGCAGTTCCCGCTGGGATCGCACGGAGACGTATTCGCCCGCTCCCATGGACAGGGCACCCGCGAGCAGTCCGGCGATGCCCGAGAACAGCACCAGGGAGCTGGACGTGCCCGTGGCGCCCACGCCCATCACCAGGGCCAGGTTGGACACCAGGCCGTCGTTGGCGCCGAACACGGCGGCCCGGAAGTTGCCGGACAACCGCGTGCGGCCATCGGTTGCGAGCGCGCGGATGATCTCCTCGTGGACGGCCTCGTCCGCCGCCATGGCGTCCGTGGCATCCGGGTCCTCGCGGTACGGGGAGCGGGACTCGGCGCGCTGCAGCAGCGCCAGGACGAAGACGGATCCCACGTGCTTGGCCAAGAACATGAGCAGTTGCGCTTGCAGGGCGGGTCTCGCCGGACGATCGGCGTGGGGTCCGAGCAGACGACGCCAGTGTTCGGCGTGGCGGCCCTCCGCCTCGGCCACGCTCTGCAAGATCTCGGCATGGCGGCCCGAGCTGTGGCGGGCCAGGTGTTCGTACGTGGCGGCCTCGGCGAGTTCGTCCGCGAGGTAGTGACGCCACCTGCGGATCTGGGCGGCAGTGGGTTCCGGTGACTCGGGAACGGTGGAGGAAACGCTGTGGTGCTCGGGCATGTACCCGAATTTTACGCGCGGGTCACCGGCGGTGGTTTCGGGGCTCCGAAGCACCTCGCGCGCCGTCGGCCGTGGATCCCGCCTCGCGCCTGGCTCGCACCTGAACCCGCGCCGAACGCTGTTTGCGCCGCAATACGCTCTGCGCGCCATCGACCGCGGAGCCAGTCAGCCCGCGGAGCCATCCAGCCCGTGGGCCGCTCAGCGTGCCGGGACGCTAGGCGACGGCCGGAGCCACCCGCATCGCGAACGGCAACAGGACCCCCGCGAGCACCCCCGCGGTGATGGGTTTGGGTATGGCGGCCAGGAGTTTGCCGAACAGCCCGGTCGCGCCCAGCACGAGACTCACGAGGGCGGCGACCACGTAGGCGCCCACGGCGTCGGAGAACTCGTAGTTGCCGAGGGTAGCGCGAGCAGGCGGCTCGCGGTGATCTCCGGGGCGGGGAGCGACCCCACGCCCCAGTGGAACTCGTACGGGTCCCCGCACGCCCGGTGACTGCGCATGCCGGCGAGGACGCTGCGCGCGGCCGCCCGCGGCAGGCACGGTCCGCACGTCCACGGCCGTCCAGGGGCGGTGGGATCGTCCCACCCCCACGACCTCAGCCGCTCCGCGGGACACCACGGCCCGGTGAACTCGGCGGGTCCGTGGGTGGCGGCCGCGGAACGGCCCGCAACGCGCTGCAGGGCGCACTGCACCCCGCGGGGTCCCGTGCGCACCCACGCGGCGGGAACGTCCGGGGTGCCCTCCGGTGGGTCGTACTCGACCATGAGGAAGTCGTTCCAGAGCATCCCGGCGATGGCCCTGGTGAGGACGGACTCCAGCCGGGACCATGGACAGACCGGCGGATCGGGGACGGGGGAGGCAACCCGGGCCAGCACAACACCGATCCCGGCGCGCCGCAGTGCCACCTCGGTACTCGGACCGTGGCCGTGCGGCGTCCTGCTGTGTGACATGCTCGAGTGCCTCCCAACACCGTGATCACGCAACACCCACGGATCGGGTCAGGGGTCCGCGCACGCGGTGCGGGTGCGCCGGGGCCAGCGTGATCTGTGCTCACGCTAACCCGCTGACCGTGCCGGGTCGACAGGCCGGGGGGAGTGTGACTTCCACGGAAAGGACCCCGCGCGGTGTTCCCGCGTGCGCCCGAGCTCGACCGTCGGCGTGATCGGGACCGTGCAGGGTACTCAACGGACCCCGGGGTTCGCTCAGACACCAACCAGCGCGCGGATGTCCTCGGCGTCGAGCGTGGCGGAGAAGAACCGTTCATCGTCGAGCACGGCCCCGAACAGGTCCGCCTTGCGGGCCTTGAGGTCCATGACCTTCTCCTCGATTGTGCCCTGCGCGACCATGCGGTAGACCATGACCTTCTTGGTCTGCCCGATCCGGTGGGTGCGGTCCACGGCCTGGTTCTCCGCCGCGGGATTCCACCACGGGTCCAGGAGGTAGCAGTAGTCGGCCTCGGTGAGGTTGATGCCGAAACCGCCGGCCTTGAGGCTCACCAGGAACACGGGGGCGCGGCCGCTGCGGAACTTCTCGAGCGCCTCCGCGCGGTCCCGCGTGCTGCCGTCGAGGTAGCTGTAGGCGATCCCGGCGTCGTCGAGGCGCTGGGCCACGATCTTGAGGAAACTCGTGAACTGGCTGAACACGAGCGGGCGGTGGCCCTCCTGAACGAGCTGGGGCAGCTGGTCGAAGAGGACGTCCAGCTTTGAGGATGGCGCCTTGGACTCCGGGTCCACCAGGACGGGGTCCAGCGCCAACATCCGCAGGGTGGTCAGCGACTGGAAGATGGTGAACCGGTTCTTGTCGAAGTTGCGCAGCAGACCCAGGATCTTGGCGCGCTCACGCTGCAGCCGGCGGTCGTACGCACTGCGGTGTTCGGGGTTCAACCCCACGGGCAGGACGTGCTCGAGCTTGGGTGGCAGCTGCAGGTCCACGTCCGCCTTGGTGCGGCGCAGCATGAACGGGCGCATCCGGGCCCGCAGCCGGGCCAGGGCGTCCGAGTCCATGGCGCGTTCGATGGGACGCTGGTAGTGCTCGGTGAAACGTTTCTTGGACGGGAACAGCCCGGGGGCGGTGAGCGAGAGCAACGACCACAGTTCGGAAAGACTGTTCTCCATGGGGGTGCCGGTGATCGCGAGACACGTGCGTGCCCGCAGATTCTTCACGGCGCGGTAGGCCTTGGTCCGGGGGTTCTTGACGAACTGGGCCTCGTCCATGATCACCCCGGTCCACTCGACCGAACGGTAGGCCTCCGCGTCCAGACGCAGCAGGGCATAGGACGTGAGCACCACATGGGAATGCGCGGCGGCGTCGGCCACGGAGTCCTTGGTGTGGTTGAGCACGGTGATGTCCAAGGAGGGCGCGAAGCGGCGCAGCTCGGCGGACCAGTTGGCCACCACGGAGGTGGGTGCGATCACCAGGTGGGGCGGCAGCTGCGGGTCCCGGTCCGTGGCGCGCAGGATCGCGGCAATGGTCTGCACGGTCTTGCCCAGGCCCATGTCGTCCGCGAGGATCCCGCCCAGTCCGTGGTCCCACAGGAAGCTCAGCCACCGGAAGCCCTCGTACTGGTAGGGGCGCAGGTTGGCCTGTAGGGCCTCGGGGGCCGGGGGAGAGGGGATTTCGTGCAGGTGGGTCAGTGCGCGCACGCCCTCGCGCCACTGCTCGGCCTGGCGGGTGTCCGTGGCGAGGTCCTCAAACTGCTCCCACAGGCTCGCCTGGTAGCGGTTCAACGCGAGCGGCGCGTCCTTGTCCTCCTGCAGGGTGCGAGCCTCGGCGATGAGCGTGCGCAGCCGCGTGAACTCGGGGCGGTCCAGGGAGAAGTAGGAACCGTCCGGCAGCAACATCACGTCCTGGCCGCGGTCGAGCGCTTGAAAGATCTGGGAGAACGGGAGGTAGTGCTCACCGACCCTGATGGTGACACCCAGGCCGAACCAGTCGTGGTGTTCGGTGGGCGCGGTGGACACCGTGATCTCGGTGGGTTCGGTGACCTCGCGGTAGGCGGGACTCCCGCCGGTCTCCACGATGCGCAGGTCGGGGATCTTGCGCAGCAGCGGCAACCACACCCGCAACAGGGTCAGGGCGTCCTGCGCCGCGTACGAACTGCGTTTGAAGTCCAACTCGGGGATCCGGCGGTGCACGGCCTGGACCATGGAGGACTCCCACCGGGACTCGCGGGCCACGGGCTCGTCCCCGAGAGGGTCCAGGGGGCGGAAGGGCAGCCGGATCCGTTCGCGACCCTTCTGGTACTCCCACTCCCACTCCACGCGTTCGGTGAGGTCGTCGTGGTGGATGGTGAGCACGAACTGCGGATCCGCGACCTGGGGCAGCACCAGGGAGTCCTCGCCCGCGATCACGTGCATGCTCTGGTGCAACCGGGGGAAGTAGGTGTCGAAGAACTCCTCCACACCGTCATGCGGGACCGTGAGGGATTCGGCGCGGTCCAGGAACGAGCGCTGCTGCTGATTGAGGCGGGTGCCCAGGGCGACCAGGTGCAACGGGAACTGGTTGAGGTCCTCCGCGGTGTCCAGGGCCGCGGGGGTCGCGTCCGGGTAGAACAGGCCGTGACCTGGCTGGCCGATGATCCGGGTCCAGCGCAGGGGGATCTCGTTCTCGCCCACGATGAGCTGGGGGTGCAGGGCGAGCTCGCCGTGCTCGCCGGGATCCACGCGCACCTCGAACCGGCCGTCGCGATCCACGATCACGGGTGCTCCCGTGCCCTTGGAGACGAGCGGGATCCCGAGCCCCCGGGCGCGCCCCAGGATGGGCCACAACAGGGGAGAGGTGTAGCGCTCCATGTGCAGCTGGTGCCGGTCCGCAGCGTAACTGCCGCGGTGCGACTCGGAGAGCGCTCGCAGCTCCTCGAACCAGTCCAGTTGCTCCGCGCTCAGGTGTCCGGAGCGGGCGTGGGAGGCCAGGTTGCCCCAGTCGATGCCGGTGTGCACCCACCCGTGGCGCTGTCCGCGCAGCACCGGACGGGCCGTGAGACTCAGCGGGGTCTCCCGGGGTGATTCCTGCCACGCTTTCGGTGTGCGGTTCTGCACCCGGGCCAGGTCCAGTTCGAGGGCCACGGTGGGTCCGGATTCCGGGTCCGCCACGACCCTGTCGGGACTCGTGCCGGGCACGATCCGGGAGAGTTCGCTGCGCCAGTCCGGGGCGGCACCCGGACCGCGGGCGTCCGTGAACTGCGCAGCACCATCCATGGCCCCTACCGTACCGCCCGGTGCGGACACGGCCGGGCGCCGGTGGGCGAGGGCCGGGGCAGCGGCGTCGTCGTCGTGCAAACCGGGGGCGCGGTGGGATCGGGCAGTGAACCGCCGACGGGCGGGAACTTATAATCGACAGGGATTGTCGTGTTTCGAGCGCGCCGCACGGCGCAGACGGAGGATTTGTGGCTGACGCTGCCGGTTTCCACACGGGGGACCACGCAATGGCATCCGGACCCCGGGAAGTCGAGTACCTGCGCTGGAACGACGCCGTGGCGCGGGCATTCTTCGGCCCCAGGAGGGCCGGGGAACTGGTCCACCTGGACCTGGACGAGAAGATGCTCGAACAGATCGGCTCGGAATTCGGCCTGGACGGCCCGGCCACGCTGCGTGCGCTTGCCGACTCCGTGACGCCGCTGCTCGTGACGGACGGCTCCCGCCGGTCCGTGTTCGACGCGTTCAACAAGCTCACCGAGGCGTGGTACCGGACGTCCCGGCGCCAGCTCGAGGACCTCACCAGGATTGGCCCGCCGCCCATCGTGGCGCTGTTGGCCCTGTTCGCCCTGGCCGGGCGGCACATGTCCGCGCTCGCGGCGCGCACGGGCAAGAAGTCCGTGTCCACGTTCTACCTGCCGCTCGCGGTGTTGCTGCAAGCGGGCCAGGACAACGTCAAGGCGCTCGAGACCTCGGTGCGCAAGGACTCCGAGACCTACTGGGACGCGCTGCGCTATTGGCTCGAGGCCTTCGACGGCCAACTCGGGTTGCCGTCCGCGTACGCCGTGAACCACCGTCCCGTGGGCCTCGCTCTGTCCCAGACCCTGTTCGGCCCGTCCGAGCTGCGGCAACTGCACCAGATGTTCGAGGACCTCGAACTGACCACGGCGCAGGGGATGAGCGCGGCGGAGCTCGGGATCTACATCGACTTCTGGCTCGACATCGCGGACACCGATGTGTCCAAGAGCCTGCGCAGCATCTGGACCAACCCCCTCACGCGCGATCCCGCGTTGCAGGTCGCGCTCGCCCAGTTGGACGCGTGGGAGTCCGCCCCGGACGACGCCGCCGCGGCCGCCGCCCGCGGCACGCGGCACCTGGGCTCGCGCAGCCCCGGGTTGTCCCTCACGGACGGCACGGACTACGTGGGCAACCCCATCTACGAACTCGGTTTCGTGGTGCCCAAGCGGCTGGTGCCCGGTCGGGAGGTGGATCTCGCGACCACGGTCGGCCCGCGCACCATGTTCCTGTCCTACATCGGGGACGCGTTCCTGGGGATCTCCGCGTACAACGCCCGCATGACGAGTGACACGCTGCTGTCCGGGCAGCTGCAGATCACCGCGGGGGAGCTCACCCTCACGCGTAATCCACGGCCCGTGGTGGTCTTCGCCAAGGACGCGTACTCGGACACGTTCATCTCCGTGGACCACGTCCCCGCGGCGTGGCCGTGCCGGATCATGGTGCGCAATCAACCTGAATGGGTGGATCAGATCCGCGCGATCCTGGACGACTCGGCCTCTCCCGACTACCGCGTGGTGGGCCCGGGGGAGAACGGGGTCTGCGAGGGCTGGGTGCTGTTCGACGACGTCCAGGTGCTGCGTGCCGGTGACCCCGCGCTGACCGTCAACGACAACTTCTCGGCCCTTGTACCCCGCCTGGTCCCCGCAATCACCCTGTCCGGCGGGCTGCGGATCCCCGGGGACGTGGACCGGTTCTCGGCCCTGCGGCCCCCGCAGTTGACCGTCACGTCCGACAGCGACGACCCCCTGTCCGTGGAGTGCGAGTGGCGTAACCCGCACTCGTTCAAGCTCATGAGCACCAAGCTCACCGCACCCCGGGTGCCACCGTTCCAGGTGAGCCTGGGCGGTACGGAACTGGCCCGCGAGGACGGCCACCTCAAGCCCAACGACTACACGCTAGTGCTGCGTTCCGGGCGCACCGTGAAGCAGCGCCTCGAGTTCCGCGTGCGGGACAGTTCCTACTACATCACTCAACGTTCCCTGGGCTACGACGGTGAGATGGTCCACGTCGCGGAGGAACCGTTGTGGCCCGTCACCGCGGTAACGCGGGACGAGATCCCGGATGAGTACGTCCAGGGCTCGTTCGACAACATGGACCCCCACGAGGCCGCCGTGGACGAGGTCCCCGTGCCCGAGGTCGCCGGGTGGGAGTCCGCCGAGGGGCAGATGTTCCCCGAGCGCAGCAACGAGCTGCCCGAGGCCCCGGACGTGTCCTGCATGGTCACGGGCAAGCACAAAGTGATCCTGCCCCCCATGGATCCCAAGGCCAAGGCGCCGTGGGTGTTCGGGCGCTGCAAGTTCTGCGGGCTCACCAAGCGCTACCCCGGCCGGCTCACCAAGCTCTCGGCGGTGGGTCAGACGGGTTCGGTCGAGGCACTGCAGTTCATCGGCCCGGACGAGGGCGAGTACCCGGGGTCCTGGGCGCCGTTCAAGGACATCCTCACGTTCTTGGGTGGCGGCAAGCGGTCGAGCCTGTCCATCGTGGCGCGCCAGCTCGAGGACTCCGAGCGCTTCGAGGAATGGTTCGTGGGTCACCTGCAGGCCCTCGGTTTCCTGGAGGTGATCCGGGACGAGAACTGGACGGTGCGCCGCTGGCAGGTGTGCTCCCCGGCCCTGACCCAGCTCGTGGACGGCTCCATCCTGCTCACGGGCGGGTGGAAGACCGACCAAGAGGACGCCGTGACGCAGGCGGTCGGGGCCCAGGGTGGTGAGGTCGTGGTGCTGTCCCCGGAGGACCACGCGACCACCATGCTCCAGGATGTGGACCTAGACGCGCTGAGCAAGCTGCTGCCCGAGGGGCTGTGCGACGTGGTCTACGACGCCGGGCCCGTCATGCTCGACACCCTGCCCCCGTTGTCCTCGGTCGTCGCCGGGCTGCCCCTGAAGGAGATGCAGTACAACGGGGTCGCGGAACGCTTCGTGCCCGCGGACGCCACGTGGGAGGCCACGGACGACCGCAACCAGGCGGGGCTGTACCGGATCAACCACCACCACAAGACGCGCTACGCCTACCGCACCGCGGAGGACGTGGTCTCGGGTCACGCCCGTCCCGTGTCCTCGGGGCTCGGCAAGCACCTCGCGGCGCGGGACACCGGCACGGCGTTGGTCAGCTACGATCCCGAGCTGCGGTTGCTCTCCGTGCCCATCGGTGCCGCCCTGCCGGGGCTGTACGGGCGCGCCACGGTGCTGTGCTCGGGGCTGCTGCCCACGCTCGTGGACGAGGACTTCTCCCTGAACTACGGGGACGTCTCCGAGGAGTTCGCGAGCGCCCTCGTGGCCAAGCTGCTGGGCTGACAGTGCCGCCCCGGGCGAACGGGGGTGTGCTCGTGGGGCCGCGCGGCTGCATTCGGCTGCTGCGCGGCCCTCCCCTAAAGTGAGGTGGCGTGCCATGACTAACGGCTGGTAGTAAGGCGCCTCAACCCCGGGTCGTCCGACGTCCGACCCGCATCCCCGACGTGACCACACACGATTCCTCGTCCATCCGTCACCCACGCCCGGGCTCGTCGCCCGTCGCGGATCCGCCCGCCCTGTCCGGGCCCCTCGCTCTGCGCCACCCCGGTTGCCCGTCAACTGGCGGGTCTTCGTGGCCGCGGCAACCCTGCTTGTCTCGCTGTCCGCCTGGGCCACGGAGGCACCCGAGCACGCCGACGCCGTGATCGGCGGCGTGGTCGCGTGGGTCGCCTCCCGGCTGGGGTGGTTCTACATCCTCACGGCCGCTCTCGCGATCGTGTTCGTGATCCTGGTCGCGGACAGCAGGCACGGCACGATCAAGATGGGCCCGGACCATGCGAAACCCCAGTTCAACCTGTTCACGGGGTGGGCCATGTACGCCCTGATGGGCATGGCATTCGGCTACTTCGCCTACCGCTTCGGCATGCCGCTGAGCATCCGCTCCGCTCTCTACCCCCTGATCGGGTGCCGGATCCACGGTGCCGCCGGCGACGCCGTGGACACCGCGGCGCTGCTGGGGACCATCTTGGGCGTGGACAAGGGCATCCGGCGGCTTTCCGAGCTGAACATCATCCTGGCGATCGGGCTCATGCTGTACGTGCTCATCACCGGGCGCACGGCGTTCCTGCTGGATGCAATCGTCAAGGGCGTGAGCGGATTGCGCGTGGCAGACGCCTCGGTGATGCCCGAGCTCGTGACGGTGAACCCGAACATCACGGTCTTCATGAGCGGTGAACGCGCCGCCGAGCTGATCGCCCAGGACCGGGACACGACCGCCCACTGAGAACCGGGCGGGAGCGCAGAGAAGCGCTCGACACACGCGTGTGGCCCGGATCCGTTCGGACCCGGGCCGCACCGTTCGTGGAGTTCGCGGTCGCGGTGACCGTGTGCGCGTGGACTACGCGGGCATCGGCTCCAGCTTGTAGAAGGACACCCCGCCGGTCACCCGGGAGGCCCCGGGGACCAGGAGTCGGCTGTACTTGGCGCACCACTGGCCGCGCCCCCGTGTGTGCTGTGCGGCGAGTGCGACCTCACGGGCGTCGTCCGCGAAGTACTCGTGCTCGTGACCGTCCGATCCCGTGATGGACACCACGTGCCGGGCGGGGTCCGCCTGAACGGTGACGTCCACCCACTGTTCGCGGGTGTCGGGGTGGGATTTCTGGGTTGTCGTGTTCATGTTGTCGGGCCTCTGATTTTTCCGGTCGCTTGCCGGAACCACACGTGTGGCCCCGGCCGCTTCGTCATCCAATCCACCCCTGAACCGAGGGTTGGCGTACGCCGAGTTGGAGCTCTGGGCGCGCGGTGACGTCCTTGTCGTTGCGCGGGCGCATCTCGTGAAGCTGCTTCGAGCCTATCCGTGGATTCGGGGGACCAGCCAGGCGCGGACCGAGAATGTCATCAAAACTTAATCAAGCTTCTGTTGAGTAACATCTGGCACCCGGCGGCGGTTCTCATGGGGTGCGCAGGTCGCTGCGGCGCGTGCCGCGCATCCGGGAGGTGACCGTGCGAGCGCGCTCGTAGTGGCCCAGCAACTGCTCGCACACAGCACCCCACGTGCGCTCCTGCACGCACTGGTGGGCGGTGCGCGCGAAGGCGAGGCGTTTGGCGTCGTCGCCCGCGAGGTCCCGGACGCGCTCGCGCAACCCGGCCAGGTCACCCGGGGCGTAGAGCCACCCGTTACGCGAGGAGTCCACGAGGTCCAGGGGGCCGCCGCGGCCCACGGCCACCAC
>NZ_DDIY01000006.1:71530-115088 GCF_002338785.1 Kocuria sp. UBA1838
TGCACGAACACGTCCAGCGACGCCATGGCCGTGGCGAGTTCGGTGCCCGTGAGGAAGCCCTCGAAGTGCGCGTTGGGCAATACCGAGCGCAGCGACTCCTTCCCGGGGCCGGAACCGATGATCACGAGCCGGGTGTCCGGCAGGGCGTCGATCGCGGCGAGGTCTGCGACCTGCTTCTCGGGGGCCAACCGCCCCACGTATCCCACGAGCCGCTTGCCGCCGCCCACGCGCTCGCGCCACGCGTGATCGCGCAGCGCGGGACGGAACCGGCTCGTGTCCACTCCGCGGCGCCACATGTGCACCCGCTGGACGCCATGCTCGTGGAGTTGGCTGATCGACGCCGTGGAGGGAGCGAGCGTGAGGGTCGCACTGTTGTGCATCGCACGCACGTGGGACCACATGGCGGTCTCCAGCACGGACGCCCCGTAGCGTGCGGCGTAACCGGGCACGTCCGTCTGGTACACGGCCACGCACGGCAGACCCAAACCCTTGGCGGCCTGGATGGCCTGCCACCCGAGCACGAACGGGGACGCCACGTGCACCACGTCCGGGGCGAAGCGGGCCAGGATGCGCTGCATGCGACTCACGGTGCAGCTCGCCACGCGGACCTCGGGATAGCCCGCGAGCGGCAGAGACGGGATGCGCTCGATCCGTACGCCGTCCACGTGGTCCACCGAGCCCAGGAACAGGGTCTTCTCGTAGGAGGGGGCGATCACCATGGCCTCGTGCCCGTGATCCCGCAGGTGTTCCAGGACGCGGATCACCGAATGAGTGACACCGTTGACGTGGGGGAGGAACTGTTCGGCCACCAATGCAATTCTCACGGTTCCCACTGTGGGCCCGGCGCCTCACGGGGGAGTCACCCGGGGGTGGCCCGCAGGTGAAGTCCGGGCTAACTTCGCTGCCCGTGGTGCGCGGGTGAACGTGAAAAGATGTCCGGTGATGAAACTTCCCTCACTGCCCGGCGTGGTCTCGGGCGTACGCGACCGCTTCACGTCGCACGGTTCGTCCCCCGCGCGCGCCGCCGACGTGCCCCGCCCCGAACCGGACGACTCCCCGGGACTGCCCATGCCGCTCGCGCTGCAGGGCGTGATCGAGCTGCTCGCGGTGGCCGTGATGGGCCTGTTGCTGGGCACCGTGCTCCTGGGTGCGGTATGGGCTGCGGGGGGCTTCGCGACCCTGGGCGCGGGCGGGAGCCTGCAGCTCGCCGGACAGGTCTGGTTGCTCGCGCACTGCGTGCCCCTCACGATCCAAGCCATCCAGGGCCTGTCGCTGGACGGTGGCGGGACGGTCACGCTCGTGCCTCTAGGGCTCACGCTGATCCCGTTCGGCCTCGCGGTGATCGCAGGCCGCCGGATCGCCCGGGCGTGCTGGCGCGGTCAGTTCCTGATCCCGTTCTTCGCCGGGATGCTCGCGTACGCGCTCTTCGGGACCCTCGTGGGCTGGCTCAGCCGCACCGAACAAGTCTCGGTGGACCTCGTGGCGGCCGCCCTGTTGCCCCTGGTTCCGGCCGGGTTGGGCACCCTCGTGGGCGGGTGGAGCGCTTCGCGCTCGCTCGCCGCGGTGCTCGGGGCCGACGTCGCGTCCTGGTTGCAGCGCACGAGCCAGCACTCACGCTGGGCCGGTTCCTACGTGTGGGCCGTGATCCGCGCCGGTTTCCTCGCCGCGGTCACCGTTGTGGCGGCCGGTGCCCTGTTGTTCGTGGTGACGCTCGCGTGGAACTGGGACCGCGTGATCACGGTCTACCAGGACCTCGGTACCGGCGCTGCGGGGGACACCGCCCTGACGGCACTGCAGTTCGGGTACCTGCCCAACATGGTCGTGTGGGCGCTCACGTGGGCCACCGGTGCCGGCTTCTCGCTGGGCACCGGGACCCTGGTGTCGCCGTTCCAGAGCACGCTGGGACCGCTGCCGCAGTTCCCGGCGCTCGCCGCGCTGCCCACCGGTGACCCGTGGCTGTACGCCCCTGCGGTCCTGGGGTTGCCCGTGCTCGCGGGTCTGCTCGCGGGGTGGTGGTTCTGCCGCGAGGGTGAGAACCACCTGGACGACTGGATGGCCATCCGCCTGCCCCTGCGCTGGATCACGTTCGTGCTCTCCACCGTGCTCACGGCGGTGTTCATGGCCGTGGTGGGGGCGGGCCTCGTGACCGCGCTCGCGTGGCTCTCCAGCGGTTCGCTGGGCATCGGCAGGCTCACGGATATCGGCCCGCACGCGTGGCACGTGTTCCTGTGGCTCGGTGCCGAACTCACGGTGGGCGCCACCGTGGGGTGCCTGGTCGGGCCCTGGCTCGAACGCGAGGGCTACCGTTCCCGCTCCCGCGCCGAGGCGGACGAGCTCCCCGAGTCGGATTCCCCGGCCCCGGAGGACGACGCCGCTGTGGCCCACCACGACGCCCTGCCCGCCGCTGGCGCCGCGCACAGTTCCCGCTCGGCTTCCGGCCCCGGCGCCGGGCAGGATGCTCGCACGGCACCCGGTGGCCGTCCTGGATCCGGGGCGGACGTCCCGGACGGCGAGGTCACGACTCGGGGTGTCCGGGGTCTGTTCCGGGGCCGCGCGTCGCGCGCTGCCGCCGAGCCCGAGCGGGAGTCCCAGCCCCGCGGCGGGTCCACGGCCGTGGGACGATCGGCAGACGAACCGGGACTGTCCCGCCGTGAGGAGGCCAAGCGTCGTCGTGCGCAGCGCAGGTCCGAGAAGCGCAAGGCCGCGCGGCTGGCCGCCCTCGACGACGAGCGGGACTGAGACGACGATGAACCGCTCCTGACGCCGACGGCCTCGGGCGTCCCAGGACGTTGGACTGGGCCGATGACGAACCGCTCCCGATAGCAATGGACTCGCTGGGAACGGGCGTCTCAGGACCCGGGACCGGCGGAGGTCGGCGAGGTCGCCCCCGGTGTAGCACTCCCCGAAGGGGCAGGGTTCGAGGCGCCCGGCGTGGGCGTGACAAGGGAGGCCTCAGGCGTGGCGGTGGCCGTCGGATCGTCCTGCGGCGCACCCGTCTCGAGGGGCGCACCGGAGAAATGCTTCCACACGTTGTCGTTGAGCTGTTGCTCGCACCGGCTGGTCGAGGACAGCGTGAGGGCCCGATCGGTGCATTCCTGGTAGACCTGGGTGGCCGGCCACACGAGCAACCGGGTGCCACCGCCCAGCGCATTGATCACACCCCACACGATGGCCAACACCGCGAGCACCGTGATCAGGACCCGTGAGGACGAACCGCGGGAGCGCGCGAGCGCGATGATGCCCAGCACGATCCCGGCGATGGCGAGTACGAGCCCCGCCACGGTGGACCACACGTCACCCACCACGAGTGCGGAGGCGAGCACCGCGAGGGCCGCGGCCACCGCGGCGAACCGGAGCCGAGCGCCGTCGCCGTCGGAGGGGTCCCCGGACTGGGGGCCGCGAGATGAGGGCTTCTCACCGCGCGGGTCGCCGGCGTGCGGGCCTCCCTGCTGCGGGCCGCCGGAGTGCGGTCCCCCTGAGTGGGAACCCCCGGAAGGGGTGCCGCCGGAGGTCGAACCCATCGAGTGCGTGGCGTGGGGCGGCGTGCTCCGGTGGCGGGAATCGTGCATACCCACCACTGTAGGCGAGCGGACGGACCGAGCAGCGTCGCGGGCGCAGCACCGCCGCGGCGCCATCGAGGCAGCCTCGCTGGATAGAGTGGGCCCATGCGTTTAGTGGTTCTGGTCTCGGGCTCCGGTACGAATTTGCAGGCGATGATCGACGCCCTGCACCAGGGGGACGTGGAGGTGGATATCGCCGCCGTGGGTGCGGACCTGGAGTGCGCCGGTCTGGACCGGGCGCGCGCCGCGGGCATCGACACCTTCGTGGTGCCGCTGTCCGAGTACCCGGACCGGGAGCAGTGGAACCGTGCGCTGCAACGACGCGTGGCGTCCTACCACCCCGACCGCGTGGTGTTCGCCGGGTTCATGCGGATCGTGGACGCGGAGTTCGTGTCCGTGTTCCCGGGCCGGATCATCAACACGCACCCGTCCTTGTTGCCGTCCTTCCCCGGTGCCCATGCCGTGCGGGACGCCCTGGCCTACGGCGTGAAGGTCACGGGCGCCACGGTGCACGAGGTTGTCGCGGACGTGGACGCCGGACCCATCCTGGCCCAGGTCGCGGTCCCCGTGGCCGAGGACGATACCGAGGCCGTGCTGCACGAGCGGATCAAATCCGCCGAGCGCACCCTGCTCGTTAACGCGCTGGCGAAACTGAGCTGGGACGTCACGAGCACCGACCCCGATCTGCCCCGGTCGTAGACTGAACCGGGCTCCGGCCCGCCTACCGTCCGTACCCTCGTCCCGCCTGGAGAGCTCGTGAACACTGCCGACCTGAACCGTGTGCCGCTCAAGCGCGCACTGATCTCCGTGTACGATAAGACCGGTCTGGAGGAGCTCGCGCGAGGGCTGCACGACGCCGGCGTGAGCATCGTCTCGACCGGTTCCACCGCCGGGACCATCCGCGGCGCGGGGGTCCCCGTGACCGAGGTCTCCGAGGTCACCGGGTTCCAGGAGTGCCTGGACGGGCGGGTCAAGACCCTGCACCCGCGCGTGCACTCGGGAATCCTCGCGGACCGGCGCAAGCCGGAACACATGGATCAGCTCACCGAGCTCGAGATCGAGCCGTTCGACCTGGTGATCGTGAACCTCTACCCGTTCCAGGACACCGTGCGCTCGGGTGCGGAGCAGGACGCCGTGGTGGAGCAGATCGACATCGGTGGTCCGTCCATGGTGCGCGCGGCCGCCAAGAACCACGCCGCGGTCTCCGTGGTCGTGGATCCCGCCGGTTACCCGGACGTGGTGCGCGCGGCCCAGGAGGGCGGTTACGACCTCGCGGCCCGGCAGAAGCTCGCGGCGGCGGCGTTCGCCCACACCGCGGCCTACGACACCGCCGTGGCCACGTGGACCGCCCAGCAGTTCGAGCACGACCCCGAGGCGAACTTCTGGCCCCCGTACGCGGGTCTCGCGCTGCAGCGCGCGGAGTCCCTGCGCTACGGCGAGAACCCGCACCAGAAGGCCGCGCTCTACACGAACGACGCCGCGGCGCCCGGGATCGCGCAGGCCGAGCAGTTGCACGGCAAGGCGATGTCCTACAACAACTACGTGGACGCGGACGCCGCCGTCCGCGCCGCATTCGACTACGACGAGCCCGCCGTGGCCGTGGTCAAGCACAACAACCCGTGCGGCGTGGCCGTGGCCACCCCCGGCGCGCAGGACCCCATTGCGGACGCCCACCTCAAGGCCCACGCGTGCGACCCGCTCTCCGCGTACGGCGGTGTCGTGGCGGCCAACCGCACGGTCACGGCGGACATGGCCCGCAACCTCAAGCCCATCTTCACCGAGGTGGTCGTGGCCCCCGAGTTCGAGCCGGAGGCGCTCGAGATCCTCGGGGCCAAGAAGAACATCCGCCTGCTCGCGCTGCCCGAGGGCTTCGGCCGCGATCCCTTGGAGTACCGCGGGATCTCCGGCGGCGCACTGTTCCAGCAGGCCGACCGCCTCGACGCCGAGGGCGACGACCCTGCCGACTGGACCCTGGTCTCGGGTGACGCCGCGGACGAGAAGACCCTGGCGGACCTCGAGTTCGCGTGGCGTTCCCTGCGAGCCGTGAAGTCCAACGCGATCCTGCTCGCGAACGACGGCGCCTCGGTGGGCATCGGCATGGGCCAGGTCAACCGCGTGGACTCGTGCCGCCTGTCCGTGGAGCGGGCGAACACGCTCGCCGAGGATCACGCCGAACGTGCCCGCGGTGCGGTCGCGGCGTCGGACGCGTTCTTCCCGTTCGCGGACGGGTTGCAGGTGCTCCTGGACGCGGGCGTGCGCGCCGTGGTGCAGCCGGGCGGTTCCATCCGTGACGAGGAGGTCATCGAGGCGGCCCAGGCCGCGGGCGTGACCATGTACCTCACGGGGGCGCGGCACTTCTTCCACTGAGCGGCATCCACCGAGCCGCATCCACTGGGCGACACTCACTGAGCCGCTCCCGCCGGGCTACCGCGTTTTCACCCGGCGTACGACGACGCGCGGCCCCAGGCTTCCGGGGCCGCGCGTCGTCGTGTGTTGCGGTTGTCCAGGCGGGCTCAGGAGAACATGGCGCGGTGTTCCCGGGAGAGCTCGATGTAGTTCTGGGCGTTGCGACTCACGGCATGCTGCTCGTCCACGGACAGCTCCCGCCGGACCTTGCCCGGGACCCCGGCCACGAGGGAACCGGGCGGGATGCGTTCGCCCTCGAGTACCACGGTCCCGGCGGCGATCAGGCTCCCTCGGCCCACCACGGCGCCGTTGAGCACGGTGGCGTTCATCCCCACGAGGACGTCGTCCTCCAGGACGCACCCGTGGATCACCGCGTTGTGGCCCACGCTCACGCGCTCGCCGATGGTCGTGGGGTGGTCCGGGTCCGAGTGCACCGTGACGTTGTCCTGCAGGTTGGAGTTCGTCCCGATCCGCAGGGGGGAGCGGTCACCGCGCACCACGGCGCCGTAGAAGATGCCCGCCCCGGCACCCACCACCACGTCACCCACGATCGTGGCGTTGGGTGCCACGAAAGCGGAGCGGGCCACGGAGGGCCGGTGCTGACCGTAGGGCAGGATCAGGGGTTCGCGGGCGGCGTCGGCGCCCGCGGGCTCGGAGAACTGTGTCATGAGCCATAGCATAGTGCGCGCTCGCGCTCGTCACGACGCCGCCGGTAGCCGCCACTCGCCCGGCGCGTGGCCGGGGCTCGGCCCGGTGTGCGCCCGGTGAGCAGGCGCGCCCGAGCCGCGCGGCGTTGTCGTACGGCCACGGTTCGGGGCGGGGCTCAGCCTTCGCCGGCGTCGGAGATGAACCGGCGCCGCAGGGCGGCCATGGCCTTCTCGGGACGCCGGGACTCGCGGTGGCGCAGTGACACCGCGATCTTCTGCCCGCCCTTGAGCACGTACTCGGCGCCGTTGACGTGCACCGTGACCGGATCCGCCTTGACCGAGCTCGCCTCGAGCTCCAGGATGTCGTGGTCCAGCGAGACCTCGATGACCTGACCGCAGTACAGGACCGTGAAGTCCACGGCGTCCAACTCGCGGGGCAGGGCGGGCTGGAACTCAAGCCACTGGCCCCGCACGCGCAGCCCGGCGTACGCGCGGGTGATCACGTCCACCGAACCGGCCATGGCACCCAGGTGGATGCCCTCACCCGTTGTGCCGCCCTGGGTGTCGTCCATGTCGATCATGAGCGCGTCCTGGAACGAACCCCACGAGCGGTCCGGGTCGAGCCACGCGAGCACCGCGGCATTGACCACGCGGGACAGGGACGAACCGTTGGAGGAGCGTGCGATGTAGTGGTCCACGGTGCGCTGGATGGCGTCCAGGTCCGTGGTGTAGCCCATGCGCGCGAGTTCCTCGATCAAACCCTCGGGACCCAGCAGGTACACGAGCATGATCGTGTCCGCCTGCTTGGAGAGCTTGTAGTTGTTGGTCAGGTCGCCCTCGTTCTCGAGCAGCAGGTCCAGGCGGCCGATGTTGCGGTACTTGGTGCGGTAGAAGTCCCAGTCCAGTTCGGCGAGTTCGTCGTAGCCCTCGAACTGCGCGATCGTGCCGTCCGCGTTGAACGGGACGTACATGTTCTCGGCCATCTTGAGCCACTTCTGGACCTCCTGCGGGGAGATCTCGAAGCGGGATTCCAGGTCCTCACGCTGGTGCTCGACCATGTCGTGGAAGATGTGGGCCGAGTGACGGAACAGCCAGGACGTGAGCACGTTGGTGTAGGCGTTGTCCTTGAGCCCACCACCGTGCTGGCCCGCGGGGCCGTCGTGGTACTCGTCGGGGCCCATGACACCGGAGATGTGGTACTTGCCGTCGTGCGAGTCGTACTCCGCGAGGGACGCGAACAGGCGGGTGATTCCCACGATCAGCTCGGTCCCGTGGCCGGAGAGCCAGTCGATGTCCCCGGTGGACTCGTAGTACACCCACGCGTTGTACGCGATCGCCAGGCCCACGTGGAACTGGCGCCACGAGTTGTCCGGTAGCCAGCGCCGGGAGTGGTGGTTGTACAGCTCGGGCGGGGTCTCCTCGCGCCCGTCGGAACCGGACTGCCATGGGAAGGCCGCGCCGTAGAGACCGAAGTCCCGGGCATGCTGTTGGGCCATAGCCAGGCGCCGCCACCGGTAGGAGAGCAGGGACCGGGTCACGTGCGGCTGACGCATGTTGATCACGGGCAGGATGAACAGCTCGTCCCAGAAGATGTGGCCGCGGTAGCCCTCACCGTGCAGACCGCGGGCGGGGATGCCTGCGTCCCGCAGGGACAGGTGGGGGGCCAGGGTCTGGGCCGCGTGGAACAGGTGGGTGCGCACTGCGAGCTGGGTGGCCACGTGCTCGGGGGTGTCCTCCGCGGCCTCCAGGGTGACCTCGTAGCGGTCCCACAACCGGGCCCACTCGATCTCGTGAGAGGCCAGCAGCTTGCGCACCCCGAACGGCGTGCGGTTCAGCTCGGCGAGCGCTCCCTCGCGGGGGGAACCGATCGCGGCGTCGCGGCTCGTGACCACCGCGGTCGTGCTGTCCACGAGCACGAGGTTGTGCGGGTCGATCTGCACCGTGTAGCGGCGGAACTCGATCCCGCCGGGGCGCACCTCGCGGCGCTCGCGCACGGGGGTTTCGGACTCGATGCGCGTGCGCTGGGCCATCGCGATCTCGATTTTGGACTGGGAGGTGCGCACGAGGGACAGCAGGGTCTCGTGCTCGTCCGGCAGGGTCGTGGACTCGAGTAGCGCGAGGTGGTGGGCGTTGAGTTCCCGGTACTCGGCCACGCCGCTGTTGGTCACGGCGGGGTCCACACCGGTGCGCACGTGCAACCGCCCGCTGAATCCACGCGAGACGATCCGGGTCTCCTGGGCGCCCAGGTGGCGGTAGCGCAGGGACACCAGGCGGCGCTGGGTGATCTCCAGGCTGCGCGGGGGTTGGTCCGCGCCGGGGTCCTCGTCCGCTTCCGTGAGCACGAGCGTGCGGGTCAGCAGACCGCGGCGCAGGTCCAGTTCCACGCGTTCTTCGGAGGGCTTCATCCCGCCCTCGGACCACCACTGGCCCTCCGCGAAACGCAGGTCCAGGTGCAGCCAGTTGGGCACGTTGACCATGGACTCGTGTTCCACGTCCCGGCCGTTGATGTGGCTGAGCACCCGGTTGAACACGCCAGCCAGGTAGGTTCCGGGGTAGTGGACGGTGTTCGCGGCGAACTCACAGGCCGCGCCGCGCACGCCCATGTAGCCGTTGGCCAGGGTCAGCAGGGCCTCGCGGCGGGGCTCGGTGGCGGGGTCGAAACCGTCGAACACGAGCGCCCACGGGTCGTCCCGGCGCGCGCCCAGGTCCAGCTCGGCGACGTCGTTGAGCACCACGTGGGCGCCCGCGCGGTAGAGGCGTTCCCGGGCACCGTCCCGGTTGATCCCCACGACCAGGCCGAAGTCGCCGGCGGCACCGGCCTGGACGCCGGCCACGGCGTCCTCCACGACGACGCTCTCGCCGGGGGCCACGCCCAGCAGGCGTGCGCACTCGAGGAAGGTGTCCGGGGCGGGCTTGCCCGGCAGGTCGTGCGAGGCGGCCCAGTTGCCGTCCACGATGCGGTCGAACGAGTGCTGCAACCCGGCGGCCTCGAGGACCACGGCGCTGTTGCGGCTCGCGGTCACCAGCCCCACGGGCACACCGCCCTCGCGCAGCCGCTCGATCAGGGCCACGGTGCCCGTGAACACGCGCACACCGTGCTCGCGCAGCTCCTCGTGGAAGAAGCCGTCCTTCGCGGCGGCCTGGCCCTGCACGGTCCAGTCACCCGGCTGCGGGTCCTCGTGGCTCTGGGCCTCGGGGAGCATGGTCCCGCGGGCGGCGAGCAACGCGCGGACGCCGTCCTCGCGACGTCGTCCGTCCACGTACGTGCGGTAGTCACCGCCCATGTCGAACGGGCGCCGGTCCACCTCGGTGGCCGGGGCTACGGGCTCGAGGCGGGGATCGGTCAGCAACCGGTCGAAGAGCTTCTGCCACGCGCGGGCGTGCACCCCGGCGGTGTCGGTCACCACACCGTCCATGTCGAAGATCACGGCGGCGTACGGGGTGCGCACCACGTCTACGGGTTCCGGCGGCGACTGGCCGTCGGTGATGCGCGGCATGGAAGCGGTGAACGGGGCGGTGGGAAGAACGTTCACGGCGCGAGAACTCCTAACACGAAGGATCAGGACGTGGGACGGGACGATGCGAATGCTCGCGCTCGCTGAGCGAGAGCGGCAGCCCGGCTGCGCTGTGACGGCTGCCGCGCGCAGGGGGTACGCACGCGGTACGGGTACACATGCTACCCGCATTCGCTCCCCTGGCGGGAGCCGCCCGCCGAGGGCCCGGACGATCCAGAAACTCTACGAGCATCGCCGCGCTCGTGCCCCCGCCGTGCTGAGGCGCAACACCGCGGCGCGCGGATATGCTGGAGCGGACCCTCCCGCGCACAAAGAAGGTGGAGCATGACGGAATCCCTGGGACACCCTGTGACCAATCAACCGCTGTCGGAGGTGGACCCGGACGTCGCACGGGCCATCGAGGACGAACTGGGGCGCCAGCGCTCCACGCTCGAGATGATCGCGTCGGAGAACTTCGCGCCGCGCGCCGTGCTTGAGGCGCAGGGCTCGGTGCTCACGAACAAGTACGCGGAGGGCTACCCCGGCCGTCGCTACTACGGCGGTTGCGAGTACGTGGACGTCGTGGAGAACCTCGCTCGCGACCGCGCGTGCGAACTGTTCGGGGCGGATCACGCGAACGTGCAGCCGCACTCGGGCGCCCAGGCGAACACCGCCGTGATGGCCGCGCTCATGCAGCCCGGTGACACCCTCATGGGGCTGTCCCTGGCCCACGGTGGGCACCTGACCCACGGCATGAAGATCAATGTCTCGGGCAAGCTCTACAACATCGCCGCGTACGAGGTGGACCCGGACACCTACCGCATCGACATGGACAAGGTGCGCGAGCAGGCACTGCAGGCCCGGCCGAACGTGATCGTGGCCGGCTGGTCCGCCTACTCGCGCCAGCTGGACTTCGAGGCGTTCCGCTCGATCGCGGACGAGGTGGATGCCAAGCTGTGGGTGGACATGGCCCACTTCGCGGGTCTCGTGGCCGCGGGGCTGCACCCCAACCCGGTGCCCCACGCGCACGTGACCACCTCCACGGTGCACAAGACCCTCGCGGGCCCGCGCTCCGGTGTGATCCTCGCGGAAGCGGACCTCAAGAAGAAGGTCGATTCCGCGGTGTTCCCCGGCCAGCAGGGCGGGCCCCTCATGCACGCGATCGCGGCCAAGGCCGTGGCGTTCAAGATCGCCGCCACCGAGGAGTTCCGCGAGCGCCAGCAGCGCACGATCGAGGGCGCGCAGATCCTCTCCGAGCGGTTGAACTCCCCGGATCTCGCGGAGCACGGTGTGTCCGTGCTGACCGGCGGCACGGACGTGCACCTGGTCCTCGTGGACCTGCGCAACTCCGAGCTGGACGGCAAGCAGGCCGAGGACCTGCTGCACCAGGCGGGGATCACGGTCAACCGCAACGCGGTGCCGTGGGACCCCCGCCCGCCCATGACCACGTCCGGGCTGCGTATCGGGACCCCGGCGCTCGCGACCCGCGGTTTCGGCGCGGGCGAGTTCGAGGAGGTCGCGGACGTGATCGCCGAGGCCCTCAAGCCCGGTGCGGACGTCTCCGCCCTGCGCTCGCGCGTGGACGCCCTGACCGAGCAGTTCCCGCTGTACCCCGGCCTCGAGGAGTGGTGAGATGACGGCCCAGGTCCTCGACGGCAAGGCGACCGCGGCCCGGATCAAGGAAGAACTGACCGAGCGCGTGACCGCACTGCGCGAGCGGGACGTGGTGCCCGGTCTCGGAACCGTGATCGTGGGCGACGATCCCGCCTCGCACTCGTACGTGGCGGGCAAGCACCGCGACTGCGAGCAGGTGGGGATCGCCTCGATCCGTAAGGAACTGCCCGCGGACGCGTCCCAGGAGGAGCTCGAGCGCGTCATCGACGAGCTCAACGACGATCCCCGGTGCACGGGGTACATCGTGCAGTTGCCCCTGCCGCCGCACATGGACACCAACGCCGTGCTCGAGCGCATCGATCCCGCGAAGGACGCCGACGGGTTGCACCCCACGAACTTGGGGCGGCTGGTGCTCAACGTCAACGAGCCCATCACGTCCCCGCTGCCGTGCACGCCGCACGGGATCGTGGAGCTGCTCACGCGTCACGGGGTGGACCTCGCGGGGCGCCACGTGCTGGTGATCGGCCGCGGTGTGACCGTGGGTCGGCCCATCGGTTTGTTGCTGACCCGCCGGGAGATCAACGCGACCGTGACCCTGGCCCACACGGGCACCCGCAACCTGCCCGAGCTGCTCGCGCAAGCGGACGTCGTGGTGGCCGCGGCGGGGCGCCCGCACATGATCGGGGCGGACCAGATCAAGCAGGGTGCCGTCCTGCTCGACGTGGGTGTCTCCCGGGTCGAGGACACGGAGACCGGCAAGAAGAAGCTCACGGGGGACATCGACCCGGCCGCCGCCGAGCGCGCCTCGTGGCTGTCGCCCAACCCCGGGGGCGTGGGTCCCATGACCCGGGCCATGTTGCTCGTCAACGTGGTGGAGTCCTGCGAACGGGCCGTCGAGTCGGCCTGATCCCGTAGCCTTCCGGTCACGACGCCGCGCGGCCGTCTCGTTCGTTCGAGCCGGCCGCGCGGCGTCGTCGTCCCCGGGGTCTGTGCGGCACGCGGGCGGCCGTAAAGCCCGGGAGTCCGCGGTCCGAACACGTGCCGGGAACGAGGTGCGCGGGGCTCAGCCCCGGGATGGCTCCTCGGGGGTGTGTCGGCGCATGTCCGCGATCCCGATCCCCATGGCGATCAGCACGATCACAGTGATCACCGCGAAGCTCGCCGTGAACGCGGCATCCCAGTCGGCGCGGGCGAGCACACCGAAGGTCACCGCCGTGATCAGGGCGGTGCCGATCGCGGTGCCCAACCGAACAGCCCGAACGCCTTGGCGCGCTCCCGACCCTGGAAGTACTCCTGGATCATGCCCACCGTCTGGGGGTTGAGCATCCCGGATCCGAGGCCCTGGATCACCCGGCCGATGTTGCGCACCGTGGTGTTGGGCGCGAGACCGCACAACAGCGAGGCCCCTGCGAAGACCGCGATCCCCGCGATGAACAGCTTCCGGCGGCCGAACACGTCCCCCGCGCGGCCGCTGGCCACGAGCAGCACCCCGAACGCGAGCGCGTACCCGGTGAGCACCCACTGGAGTGCCGAGGAACTCGCCTCCAGCTCCTGCTGGATGGAACTCAGGGCCACGTTCACGATCGAGACGCTGATGAGGGACATGAACAGGGGAACGAGCAGGACCCACAGGATGCGGCGTCGTTCGGCGGGGTCCAGTGCGGGGGAGTCGTCCCCGGGGGAGCGCGGAGAGTCCGCGGAAGATGTGCTCACCCTCTCTTGATACCCCCTCGGGGCCCGGTTGTGCCAAGGGGCTCGGGCGACGCCGGCGGGTCGGGTCCCCGGGGACCGGCCCGATTCGGTGCGCCCCGCGCGGTTTGAGACAATGGGTTCATGCAGTCGATCGGATCAGCACACACCCGCGCCACCGACTCCCCGGACGCTCCCCGCACCGGACGCACCGCCCTGTGGGGGACGGTGATCGGGCTGGCCGTCCTGGCCGTGATCTTCGCGGTGGCCCTGATCCAGGCCGCCAACTCCAACTCCCTGCTCGGCTGGATCCTCGCGGGGATTGCCCTGGGCTGGCTCATGCTCGCGGTGTGGGCGCTGAGCATGGTGCGCAAGGCCGCGGCGTACGGCCGTGAGCAGGTGCGCCAGGCGCAGGAGCAGTTCCAGGCCCAGCACGGCCGCGCTCCCGCCGCCTCCGCGTCCGCCGGCGCGGGTCAGTCCCTGCGGGACGAGAAGCTCGCCCACGGCATGCAGGTGATCCTGGTGCAGTCCAAGGTCGTGAAGGAACAGCTCTCCGGCGCCGAGCCCGATCCTGAGCAGATCCAGCGGGCCCTGGAGACCATCGACATGACCGCGGCCAACGGGCTGCGCAGCCTCAAGGACTCCTCGAAGCCCGTGAGCGGTACGGTGGTGGACTGAGAACCACCCCGTAACGAGCGAGGAGACACAGGCACATGGCGGATTCCCAGCAGACGGTGCGCATTGCCACGGTGAACGTGAACGGCATCCGAGCGGCGTACCGGCGCGGGATGGCGGACTGGCTCGCCCCGCGCGGCGTCGACCTGTTGTGCCTGCAGGAGGTGCGCGCGCCGGACAAGATCACGCGCGAGCTGCTCGACGAGGACGTGTGGGACGTGCGGCACACCGAGGCCGCCGCCAAGGGCCGCGCGGGCGTCGCGATCGCTACGCGCCGCGACGCGTTCGACGGCGCCCTGCTTCCCACCGAGTCCCGCGTGGGCATCGGGGACGAGTACTTCGACGACTCCGGGCGCTGGATCGAGAACGACGTCCGCCTGCCGGACGGCACCACACTGACCCTGGTCTCCGCGTACGTCCACTCCGGCGAGGTGGACACACCCCGCCAGGACGACAAGTACCGCTTCCTGGACGCGATGCTCACCCGCATGCCGCAACTGGCCGAGCGCGGCGATCATGCCCTCGTGGTGGGTGACCTCAACGTGGGCCACACCGAGCGGGACATCAAGAACTGGAAGGGCAACGTCAAGAACGCAGGCTTCCTGCCGCAGGAACGGGCGTACTTCGACAAGTTCTTCGGGGACGTGGGCTACGTGGACGTGGCCCGCAGCCTCGCCGGGGACGTCCCTGGGCCCTACACGTGGTGGTCCTACCGCGGCAAGGCGTTCGACACGGACGCCGGGTGGCGCATCGACTACCATATGGCCACCCCCGGGCTCGCCGCGGCCGCCCGGAGTGCCGTCGTGGACCGGGCCGCCGCGTACGACACGCGCTTCTCCGACCACGCTCCGCTCGTGGTGGACTACCGCCTCTCGTGAGGTCCCGTGCGTCGGCGGACGACGACGCCGCTGCCCGCACCGCACCTCCCCGCCTCCCATGACCGAGAACCGAAAGAAGATGTCGACCGTGACCGAACAGAACACCGCCCCAAATCCCACACCCCGCGTGGTGTCGGGCGTGCAGCCCTCCGCGGACTCCCTGCACCTGGGCAACTACGTGGGAGCGCTGCGCAACTGGGTGGACATGCAGGACGACAACGACTGCGTGTTCTTCGTGGCGGACCTGCACTCGATCACCGCGGGCCAGGACCCGGCCACGATGTCCGAGCGCACCCGGGTCACGGCCGCGCAGTACATCGCCGCGGGCATCGACCCCGAGCGCTCCACGCTGCTCATCCAGTCCCAGGTGCCGGAGCACACGCAGTTGTCATGGGTGCTCAACTGCATCACCGGTTACGGGGAGGCCGCGCGGATGACCCAGTTCAAGGACAAGTCCCTCAAGCAGGGGGCGGAGAACACCACGGTGGGGTTGTTCACCTACCCCGTGCTGATGGCCGCGGACATCCTGGTGTACCAGGCGAACCAGGTCCCGGTGGGGGAGGACCAGCGCCAGCACCTCGAGCTGACCCGCAACCTCGCGCAGCGGTTCAACTCCCGGTTCGGTGAGACGTTCGTGGTCCCGGACGCCAAGATTCTCGAGAACTCCGCGAAGGTCTACGACCTCGCGAACCCCACGGCCAAGATGTCCAAGTCCGCGCCGTCGGATGCCGGGCTCATCCGCCTGCTGGATCCCGCGAAATCCAACGCCAAGAAGATCAAGTCCGCCGTGACGGACGACGGCACCGAAGTGCGCTTCGACCGCCAGGCCAAGCCGGGGATCTCCAACCTGCTGACCATCTACTCGTCCCTCACGGGCACCCCGGTGGACACCCTCGTGGCCGAGTACGAGGGCAAGATGTACGGCCACCTCAAGGTGGACCTGGCCGAGGTGGTCACCCAGACCCTGGACCCCATCCAGAAGCGCGCCCAGGAACTGCTCGACGATCCCGCCGAGCTGGACCGGCTGCTGGCCCGGGGCGCGCACAAGGCCCGGGAGATCGCGGCCCGCACGGTCACGGACGTCTACGAGCGGATGGGCTTCCTCCCCGGCGCGTGAGCCGCCGGGCGGGGCCCCGTGCGGCACGCCGTGTGGCGCCAGACGCCGTGGGATAGTCTGGACGGGGCCGACCTGAGGAGGATCGTGTGAGCGAGGGACATCCTTCCCCCACCGTGCGCCCGGGCCGGGTGTACGCGGGTGTGGTCATCCGGCTGCCCGAACCCATGGGCCAGGAGTTGCAGGACTGGCGTTCGTCCTTCGGGGACGCGCAAGCGGGCTCGGTCCCCGCGCACATCACACTCATGATCGCCGAGCGCGGGGAGGACTGGGCGGACCTCGTGTCCCACATCCGGGAGGTTGCCGACCGCTGGCAACCGTTCCACGTGGAGATCCGCGGCACGGGGACGTTCCGACCCGTGACCCCGGTGGTCTACCTGCGCATCGAGGGCGGTCACGACCAATGCGTGCAGTTGCACTGCGATCTGAGCGAGCACCACCTGGAGTCCGCGTCCCCCTTCGACTTCCACCCCCACGTGACGCTGGCCCACGGCACCACGGAGGAGGGGCTGGACCGCGCCCAGCACGTGCTGCGCACGTACCACGCGTCCTTCCTGGTGGACCACATCGACCTCTACGAGGGGGACGAACACGGTGCGTGGCACGTGCGGGACCGCCTCCCCTTCGGCGGGGCCGGCACGGACGACCGTGACGCACACTGACCCGCCCCCGGTGGTCCCCGCCCTCACGGACCGCACTGGACTGCACGCGGAACACCGGCGCCTGCGCGAAGTACGCCGACAGCTCGCCGCCGAGGGGGCACCCCTGGGCAGGCGGGCCGGCGCCCTGGGTGCGTGGTTCTTCGCGCGGTTCATGTCGGTGTTCCCCGTGCGCGTGGTGGCGCACTACATGTTCCACGGCGGGCCGCTCATGTCCGCCGGGCTCGCGTACCAATTGCTCTTCGCGTCCTCGTCCCTGCTGGTGATCTGCTTCGCAGCACTCGCCACGTTCCTGGGAACCGACTCGCCGCTGCAGCAGACGCTCGTGGCGGGTCTGGTGCAGAACATCCCCGGACTCCTGGACGTGGGGGACGGTAACGGGGGAGTCATCCCGCTGAGCCTGCTCGAGAACACGGGGCCCTTCACCGTGGCCTCCACCGTGGCGCTCGCGGTGTTGTTGTTCACCGCGTGGCGCTGGGTGGCCGGTATCCGGCTGGCCACGCGGCGGATGTTCGAACTGCCGCCCGCCCCCGGGGTGCCCGTGGCGGCCGTACCGCGCGATCTCGCGTGGCTCGTGGTGATCGGGATCCTGCTGCTCGCCTCCGCGACCGTGAGCGTCTTCGCGTCCGGCGCCGTGGACGGGGTGCTGGGGTGGCTCGGTCAGCTCGGTCTCACGCGCCTGCAGCCGTGGTTGGACGGCGGGGCCAAGTCCGCGGTCACGCTCGGCGTGGGTCTGCTCGTGGACATCCTGATGAGCCTGGCTCTGGTGAGCGGGGTCGCCCAGCTCAAACTGCATCGCACGGCCCTGCTGGCCACCATCGTCACGGGTGCCCTGGGCTCGCAGGTGCTGCGCTACGGCGGCAGCGAAATCATCGCCCGCAGCGCGGACAACCCCTATCTGCTCTCGTTCGCGGTGCTCGTGGGTGTACTGCTGTGGTTCAACCTCTACGGGCAGGTTCTGTTGCTCGCGGCCGCCGTGGGCGCGCTCGTGCAGGCGGACATCCGAGGGGCCCGCGCCCAGCCGGAGCGCGAGGACCGGGCCGTCACGGTCGTGGCGGCGACCTCCCTGCCCGATGCCGCTCGGGGCCTCGGACACGCAACTCCCGTCCGCTTCGACAGGCCGGTGGCGGGCAGCAGCCCCGCGGTAGGTAGTGGCCCCGCGGCGTCGTCGTCGGAGAGCTGAAAGCCCGGGAAAGACCGCGGCCCCGGGATCCACGAGGGATCCCGGGGCCGCGGTCGTGCCACGAGGGGTCACAAGGCGGAGGCGAAGACCGCCTTCTTGACCTCGGCGATGGCCTTGGTCACCTGGATGCCGCGGGGGCACGCCTCGGTGCAGTTGAAGGTGGTACGGCAGCGCCACACGCCTTCCTTATCGTTGAGGATCTCCAGGCGCATGTCACCGGCCTGGTCACGCGAGTCGAAGATGAACCGGTGCGCGTTGACGATCGCGGCCGGGCCGAAGTACTGCCCGTCCGTCCAGAACACCGGGCACGAGGACGTGCACGCGGCGCAGAGGATGCACTTGGTGGTGTCGTCGAAGCGCGCGCGGTCCTCCTGGGACTGGAAGCGTTCTCCGGTGGGGGTGTGGTCCTCGTTCACCAGGAACGGCATGATCTCGCGGTAGGACTGGAAGAACGGTTCCATGTCCACGATCAGGTCCTTCTCGCACGGGAGGCCCTTGATGGGCTCCACGAGGATGGGCTTGGACAGGTCCAGGTCCTTGAGAAGGGTCTTGCACGCGAGCCGGTTGCGGCCGTTGATGCGCATGGCGTCCGAGCCGCACACGCCGTGTGCGCACGAGCGGCGGAAGGACAGGGAACCGTCCAGCTCCCACTTGACCTTGTGCAGGGCGTCCAGCACGCGGTCGGTGCCGTACATGGTTAGGTTCCACTCGTCCCAGTGCGCCTCGGAGCTGAACTCGGGATCATAGCGGCGGACCTTGAGCACCACGTCGTACGTGGGGATCGACTCCTCGCCCTTGTCGCCGGGCTTCTGAGCGTCCTGGGTCTGGTTCTCGGTGGCTGCAGTGGACATCAGTACTTACGCTCCATCGGCTCGTAGCGGGTCATGATCACCGGCTTGGTCTCCTGCCGGATTCCCGCGGTGGGGGACGACGGGTCCTCGTACACCATGGAGTGGACCATGAAGTTCTCATCGTCTCGGTTGGGGAAGTCCTCGCGGAAGTGACCACCGCGGGACTCCTCGCGGTGCAGGGCGGCCACGGACATCACCTTGGCCAGCTGCAGCAGGAAACCCAGCTCCACGGCCTCCAGCAGGTCCAGGTTGAACCGCTTGCCCTGGTCCTGGATGGAGATGTGGGAGTAGCGCTCCTCCAGAGCGGCGATGTCGTCCAGGGCCGTCTGGATGGTCTCGGCCGTGCGGAACACCTGCATGTTGGCGTCCATGGTGTCCTGCAGGTCCTTGCGAATGGCCGCGACCTTCTCGTCACCGTGCGGGCTGCGCGCGTTGTTGAGCAGCGCCTCGGTGCGCTCGGTGGCGTTGTCGGGGATCGGCAGGAACTCGGCGTCCCGCGCGTATTCCGCGGCGTAGATTCCGGAGCGCTTGCCGAACACGTTGATGTCGAGCAGCGAGTTGGTGCCCAGACGGTTGGAGCCGTGCACGGACACGCACGCGACCTCACCGGCGGCGTAGAGACCGGGAACCGTGTTCTCGGAGTCCTGGAAGACCTCGCCCTTGATGTCGGTGGGGATGCCACCCATGCAGTAGTGCGCGGTGGGGAACACGGGCACCGGCTCAGTGTAGGGCTCCACACCCAGGTAGGTGCGGGCGAACTCGGTGATGTCCGGGAGCTTGGCGTCGATGTGCGCCGGCTCCAGGTGGGTCAGGTCCAGCAGGACGTAGTCCTTGTTGGGGCCGCAACCGCGGCCCTCACGGACCTCGTTGGCCATGGAACGGGCCACGATGTCACGGGGGGCCAGGTCCTTGATGGTGGGGGCGTAGCGCTCCATGAAACGCTCACCCTCGGAGTTACGCAGGATGCCACCCTCACCACGGGCGGCCTCCGAGACCAGGATGCCCAGGCCCGCCAGGCCCGTGGGGTGGAACTGCACGAACTCCATGTCCTCGAGGGGCAGGCCGTTGCGGAACGCGATCGCCATGCCGTCGCCCGTGAGGGTGTGGGCATTGGACGTGGTCTTGAAGACCTTGCCCGCGCCACCGGAGGCGAAGATCACGGACTTGCACTGGAACACGTGCAGCTCGCCGGTCGCGAGATCGTAGGAGACCACACCGGCGGGGCGGCGGCCCTCCGGGGTGTCCACCATGATCAGGTCCAGGACGTAGTACTCGTTGTAGAACTCCACGTTGTGCTTGATGCACGTCTGGTAGAGGGTCTGCAGGATCATGTGACCGGTACGGTCCGCGGCATAGCACGCGCGGCGGACGGGGTTCTTACCGTGGTCGCGGGTGTGTCCACCGAAGCGACGCTGGTCGATCTTGCCCTCGGGGGTGCGGTTGAAGGGCAGTCCCATGTGCTCCAGGTCCAGCACCGCGTCGATGGCCTCCTTGGCCATGACCTCCGCGGCGTCCTGGTCCACCAGGTAGTCGCCACCCTTGACGGTGTCGAACGTGTGCCACTCCCAGTTGTCCTCCTCGACGTTGGCGAGGGCGGCGCACATGCCGCCCTGGGCCGCACCGGTGTGGGAACGCGTGGGGTAGAGCTTGGTCAGTACGGCAGTGCGGGCGCGCTGGCCGGATTCAATGGCGGCACGCATGCCGGCGCCGCCGGCGCCGACGATTACCACATCGTACTTGTGAACCTGCATACCAGATGTTCTTTCTATGTGGGTGAGTGGGAGAAGTATCGGGTCCCGGCCGCTCGGGCCGCGACGACGCACGACGGCGGAGCCGGGGGCTCCGCCGTGGCCGCGATCACGCTCCGGGGCAGAAGGACGCCAGCAGCGCGGGGTCCGCACCGGCGGGGCACGGCTCGAAGGTGAAGATCACCATGGTGCCCAGCAGGATCACGAAGCCCGAGGCCACGAAGAGCAGCACCTTGAGCCAGAAGCGGGTGGTGTTGCGATCGGCGTAGTCGTCGATGATGGTACGGATACCGTTGGTGCCGTGGAGCATGGCCAGCCACAGCATGACCAGGTCCCAGACCTGCCAGAACGGGTTGGCCCACTTGCCGCCCACGAACCCGAAGTCGATCGCGTGCACGCCGTCCCCCACCATGAGGTTGACGTAGAGGTGACCGAACACGAGCACGAGCAGCACCACGCCCGACATGCGCATGAACAGCCACGCGATCATCTCGAAACTGCTGCGGGACGAACCGGCGCGGTTGTACTTCACGCCGTCCACCTGAAGGTCCCGGCTGCGGGGGACGCTGATCTTGGTCTTGAGAGGAGTGCTCACGGAATTAACCCCCGAAAACGACTGAGAGGTGACGGATGAGGAACGGGATCATCACGATGACCCAGAGGGCGATGACGCCCCAGAGCAGGCCCTTCTGGTTCTTGGTCCCGCCCTTCCAGAAGTCGATCAGGATGATGCGCAGGCCGTTGAAGGCGTGGTAGACGATCGCGGCCACGAGGCCGGCCTCGCCGAGACCCATCACGGGGTTCTTGTAGGTCGCCATCACTGCGTTATACGCCTCGGGGGATACACGCACGAGGGCGGTGTCGAGGACGTGGACCAGCAAGAAGAAGAAGATGGCCACGCCGGTAATACGGTGGGCGACCCAAGACCACATGCCGTACTGGCCGCGGTAAAGGGTGCCCCTGGTTGAGTTCGCCACGGAATGTCCTCCCTGTGTCGCTCGTCGTCGTGCGCACCGAAGAATGGTCGAAGAAGAAGGCAGCGTTCTCGCGCGAGTGCACGGCGATGGCGGAGCCCTGGCTGGCTCTGTCATGGATGATGCGGTAGTTCTCGTCAAAGATACCAGCCCCCCGCACATTTCCTGACAACGTGTCTGCAAGTGTGCCCCCCGGAATAGCGCGGAATTAGCGCATTGTTCTGTGTCTGAATCGGCTCCGGCCGTGCGCCGTCCGAACGCCCCGCGAGCGGCCGTCAAGCGGCCCCACGACCTCCGTGCGTAGGGTCCGCCGGCGACGTCTCACGGGGCCTTCGAGGGACCCTCTCGCCCGGGTGCGGGGTCGGGCCCGCGAAGGCTCACGGGAAGTCCCCGTGGGCCGGCCGGCCGCGTCGTGCGTGGGCACACCCGGCCCGTGTGCGGCCCGTACCCCGGGATGTCACGGGTGACGCATCCAGGGCCGCCGGGGGAGGGGGCCGTACACTGACCGTCGTGACTTCGCCATTGCAACGTTTCCATCCGTTCATCCCCGCGGGCGGGGTGGGTTCACGGCTGTGGCCGCTGTCCCGTGCGGATGCCCCCAAGTTCTTGCTGGACCTCACGGGCTCCGGCTCGTCCCTGCTGCGGGCCACCTTTGACCGGCTCGCGGGCCTGTCCGCCGGTCCGGTCATGGTCGTGACCGGGCGCTCCCACGCCGGGGCGGTGCAGGAACAGCTGCCTGAGCTCACGGCGGACGACCTCGTGCTCGAGCCGTCCCCCAAGGACTCCGCGGCGGCGATCGGCCTCGCGTGCACGCTCATCGAGCGCCGCGACCCCACCGCGATCATCGGTTCGTTCGCGGCGGACCACGTGGTGGAGCCCGCCTCGGCGTTCCAGGAGGTCGTCAAGGAAGCGGTGCGGGCGGCGGACACCGGACGCATCGTCACGATCGGGATCACGCCGTCGTCGCCCGCCACGGGCTTCGGCTACATCAAGGCGGGGCAGTCCCTGGGACTCGATCAGGCACCCCACGCGCTCGCCGTGGAGCAGTTCGTGGAGAAGCCGGACGAGGAGACCGCGCGCGCTTACGTGGCCAGCGGGAAGTACACGTGGAACGCGGGCATGTTCGTGGCGCCCGTGGGTCTCATGCTCTCCTACCTGCGCCGCAGCGAACCCGAGCTCGCGCGGGGCCTGGACCGAATCGCGGACGCGTGGGAGACCCCCGAGCGGGACGCCGTCGTGGACGAGGTGTGGCCCACCCTGACCAAGACCGCGATCGACTACGCCGTGGCCGAACCCGCCGCCGCGGCCGGGGACGTGGCCATGGTCCCCGGGGACTTCACGTGGGAGGACGTGGGGGACTTCGCGGCGATCAACCGGCTCAACAAGGTGGACCCGCGCACGGACGCGCCAGTGTCCATCCTGGGCCAGAACAACCGTGTGCTCACGGACGAGTCCTCCGGGATCGTCGTGTCCGACACGGGGCGGTTGATCGCGCTGATCGGCGTGGCGGACATCGTGGTCGTGGACACCCCGGATGCCCTGCTGGTCACCACGGCCGAGCACGCGCAACGGGTCAAGAACGCGGTGGACTCCCTCAAGCGCAACGGCGACACGGACGTCCTGTGAGCCCCGCCTCCGCCCGCGCTGAATCACCGCGCGGGGTCCCGGCGGTACTGTGACACACATGTTGGATCTGCCTCTGCCGTCCGCCGACGACATCGGACTGCCCCCGGCCATCGGCCCCCTGCTCTCGCACTACCTCCCGGACCTCGTGCGCTTCCGCCGGGACATCCACAAGCACCCGGAACTGTCCTACGAGGAGTACCGCACCACGGACCGGATCGTGCACGCCCTCGAGGCCGCCGGGTTGCACCCCGTGCGCTTCGAACGCACCGGGTGCTACGTGGACGTGGGTCGCGGGCCCGTGATGGTGGGCCTGCGCGCGGACATCGACGCCCTGCCCATCCTCGAGGACACGGGCCTGGACTACGCGTCCGTCAACGAGGGCGTGATGCATGCGTGCGGTCACGACATCCACACCACGGTCATGCTCGGGGTGGCCCGCGTGCTCGCCGACGTGCACCGTTCGTCCCCGTTCGCGGGCACCGTGCGCGTGGTCTTCCAGCCGGCCGAGGAGAAACTGCCCGGCGGCGCCCTGACCATCATTAAGGAGGACGTGCTGGCCGGCGTGCCGCGGATGTTCGCCCTGCACTGCGAACCCAAGGTGGACGTGGGCCAGGTAGGCACGCGCATCGGGGCGATCACCTCGGCGTCGGACACCATCCGGATCGAGCTGTCCGGACGCGGCGGGCACACGTCCCGCCCGCACCTGACCGAGGACCTGGTCTACGCGATGAGCCAGATCGCGATCAACGTGCCCGCGGTGCTCTCCCGCCGCGTGGACGTGCGCTCCGGGGTGGCCGTGGTGTGGGGTCAGATCCACGCAGGTGTGGCACCCAACGCGATCCCCATGTCCGGTTTCATGTCCGGGACCATGCGCTGCCTGGACGCGGACGCGTGGTCGCGCGCCGGGGACATGCTGGACGAGGTCGTGGAGCAGGTGGCCGCACCGTACGGCGTGAACGTGGACCTCGAGCACATCCGGGGTGTGCCGCCGGTGGTCAACGGCGAGACCGAGACCACCCTGCTGGAGATCGCCGCGCGAGCGGAGCTGGGGGAGGAGAGCATCCTGCTGGTGGAGCAGTCCATGGGCGGGGAGGACTTCGCGTGGTTCCTGCAGCACGTCCCCGGCGCCATGATGCGCCTGGGGACCCGGGCTCCCGGCGGCCGAACCTACGACCTGCACCAGTCCGACTACGCCCCTCAGGAGGAGGCGATCGGCTGCGGCGTGCAGGTCATGGCCTCCACGGCGTTGCGCGCCATCCGCTTGCGCGTGCGCGAGCTCGCGGACGCGACGACGACGCCGGACGCCCCGCAGCCCTGACACGCCCGCGGTGAGCGTACTGCTGGGTACTTCCGGGGCTACACTGAGCTGACCTATGACCCGTCTCACTGCACGGGTCACCGCCCGGGGACACGGGCCGGTGACCCGTGCACTGTGTTCCCGGGTCACGACCCACATCTGATCCCAGCCCGACCGGAGGACCTCATGACCACTCGACGCTTGCGCACCCTGGGGACGCTTGGCCTGGCCGGGGTCACCGGCCTGGTCCTGGCGGGTTGCGGTGCCGCCCCGGACAACGCCGGCGACAGCAGCGCCCAGGCCTCCGACTTCAAGGGCTGCATCGTCTCCGACGACGGCGGTTTCCAGGACCGTTCCTTCAACCAGAGCTCCTATGAGGGCCTCAAGGCCGCCGAGGAGCACAAGGGCATCCAGATCAGCCAGGCCGAGTCCCAGTCCGAGACGGAGTTCGAGCCCAACCTGACCTCCATGGCGCAGCAGGGCTGCAACCTCACGGTCTCCGTGGGCTTCCTGCTCGCGGACACCACCAAGAAGGTGGCCGCGGCCAACCCGGAGAAGCACTTCGCGATCGTGGACGACAACTCGATCAAGGCGGACAACGTCAAGCCCATCGTCTACAACACCGCCCAGGCGGCGTTCCTGGCCGGGTACCTCGCGGCGGGCACGTCCGAGACGGGCAAGGTCGCCACGTACGGCGGCATGGACATCCCCACCGTGACCGTGTTCATGGACGGTTTCGCGGACGGGGTGAAGTACTACAACGAGAAGAACAAGGCGGACGTGCAGGTCCTCGGGTGGAACAAGGACTCCCAGAACGGCACGTTCCTGAGCTCGTTCCAGGATTCTTCCAAGGCCAAGACCGTCACGCAGAACCTCATCGGCGAGGGCGCGGACGTGGTCCTGCCCGTCGCCGGCCAGGCGGCCCAGGGCACCGTGGACGCCATGACCGAGGCCAACCGCAGCGGCAAGAACGTCCGGCTGATCTGGCCGGACACCGACGGCTACGAGACCCTGGACGCCGGCAAGGAGTTCCTGCTCACGTCCGTGCTCAAGGAGATGTCCACCTCGGTCGAGGACGTCGTGACGCAGGCCGCGGACGGCAACTTCGACAACACCCAGTACGTGGGCACGCTCGAGAACGGTGGTGTGGGCCTGGCCCCCTACCACGACCAGCAGGACGAGGTCAGCGAGGACCTCGACAAGCAGGTCCAGCAGCTCAAGCAGGACATCATCGACGGCAAGGTCACGGTGCAGTCCAAGAACGCCCCCACCGCCTGAGCGGGCGGGCCCGGCAGGAGCAGAACAGTGCAGTTGAAACTGACGGACGTCACCAAGAAGTTCGGTGACTTCACCGCCAACAACCGTGTGAACCTCACGGTGGAACCACATCAGATCCACTGTTTGCTCGGTGAGAACGGTGCGGGCAAGTCCACGCTCATGAACGTGCTGTACGGGCTGTACGAGCCCACGTCCGGCACGATCGAGATCGACGGCGCGCCCGTCAGTTTCTCCGGCCCCGGCGATGCCATGGCGGCCGGGATCGGCATGGTGCATCAGCACTTCATGCTGATCCCGGTCTTCACGGTCGCCGAGAACGTGGCCCTGGGTCACGAGAACACGCGCGGGATGTCCCTGGACCTGGAGACCACCCGGGCCCGGATCCGGGAGATCTCCGAACGCTACGGCTTCGCGGTGGACCCGGACGCCGTGGTCGAGGACCTGCCCGTGGGCGTCCAGCAGCGGGTCGAGATCATCAAGGCCCTCGTGCGGGACGCCAAGGTGTTGATCCTGGACGAGCCCACGGCCGTGCTGACCCCCCGGGAGACGGACGAGCTGCTCGAGATCATGCGGCAACTGCGGGACAACGGCACGTCCATCGTGTTCATCTCCCACAAGCTGCGCGAGGTCCGGGCGGTGTCGGACGTGATCACCGTGATCCGGCGCGGGGAAGTGGTCGGCCAGGTGGGTCCGGAAACGTCCACGGACGAGCTTGCGGCCCTGATGGTGGGCCGGGACGTCTCCCTGACCGTGGCCAAGGACACCGCCCACACCACCGGGACCGCGCTCGAGGTGCGCGGGCTCACCGTGGTGGGGGACAACGGCGTCGTGCTGCTGGACAATGTTGACTTCGACGTCGCGCCCGGCGAGATCCTGGCCGTGGCCGGTGTGCAGGGCAACGGACAGACCGAGCTCACCCAGGCCCTCGTGGGACTCGAGGAGCAGGTGAGCGGTTCCGCGCGCCTGGACGGGCAGGAACTCGTGGGGCTGCGCACCCGGGAGATCCTGGCCAGCGGTGTGGGTTTCGTGCCCGAGGACCGTTCCACGGACGGGCTCGTGGGCACCTTCACCGTGGCCGAGAACCTCGTGCTGGACCGCTACCGGGAACGGGAGTTCGCGGCGGGACCGTCCCTGCGCCTCGGTGCGATCAGTGGGCACGCCGGCTCTGAGGTGAACGAGTACGACATCCGCACCGGATCCGTGGACTCTCCGGTGGCCACGCTGTCCGGCGGCAATCAGCAGAAGGTCGTGATCGCCCGCGAGCTCGGGCGGCCCCTCAAACTGTTCGTGGCGTCCCAGCCCACGCGCGGTGTGGACGTGGGATCCATCGAGTTCATCCACAAGCGCATCGTGGCCGAGCGGGACAAGGGCACCGCGGTGCTCATCGTGTCCACCGAACTGGACGAGATCTACGCACTCGCGGACCGCATCGCGGTGTTCTTCCACGGTCGCCTCATGGGTATCGTGGGCCCGGACACCCCGCGCGAGGCCCTTGGGCGCATGATGGCCGGTGAGCCCGCGGACAGCGTGCTGCCGCCCGCGCCGTGGGATCACTCCCACGACGACGGCGGGTCCGCCGCGGCCGCCACCGACCGGTCCCCGGCGGGTGCCCCCGCGGGCGGCTCGACGGCCGCACCCGCGACCGCTCCCGCTCACGCGGGCGACGCCGCTGCCGTCACCCTGGATGGGGACGGCCTCGATCCCGGCGCCCACCCCACCGACCGAACCACCGACCGACCCGAGGGGAACCGCACGGCATGAGCGCGTCCACCGCACCGGCCACCTCCGATCAGGTCTCGGCCCCGCCACCCACCGAACTCTCCGCTGAGGACCCGCGCCGCACCCTGCTGGGCTCCACCCTGCAGTCGGTGCTCGCGGTCGTCGTGGCGCTGATCCTGGGCGGGCTGCTGATCGCAGTCACGGACGAGCGCGTCCGCCAGGCCGCCGGGTACTTCTTCGCCCGCCCCGGGGACACGCTCTCCGCGATGTGGCGAGCGGCCTCGAGCGCGTACATCGCCATGTTCTACGGCGCGGTGTATAACCCCAACGGCAGCACGCTCGCGGACCGGTTGTACCCGCTGACCGAGACCCTGACCGTGGCGACCCCCCTGATCCTGGCGGGTCTGGGCGTGGCCCTCGCGTTCCGGGCCGGGCTGTTCAACATCGGCGCCCAGGGACAGATCCTGATCGGTGCCACGCTCGCCGCGTGGGTTGGTTTCGCGTGGCAGTTGCCCGTGGGACTGCACCTGCTCGCCGTCGTCGTCGCCGGCGCCGCGGGCGGTGCCGTGTGGGGCGGGATCGTGGGACTGATCAAGGCGCGCACGGGCGCGCACGAGGTCATCCTCACGATCATGCTCAACTACGTGGCCCTGAACCTCGTGGCGTGGTTGCTCACGCTGCCGGGGTTTCAGCGCGAGGGCTCGTCCAACCCCATCAGCCCGCCCGTCGCGGACACCGCGATGTTCCCCAAGCTGCTGGGTGACCACTTCCGGTTGCACTGGGGCTTCGTGGTGGCCGTGCTGGCCACCGTGGCCGTGGCGTGGCTGCTCAACCGTTCCACCGTGGGCTTCGAGCTGCGCGCCGTGGGAGCGAACCCCCGCGCCGCGCGTACCGCGGGCATTTCCGTGACCCGCGGGTTCGTCGTCGTCATGCTCCTCGCCGGCCTGCTGGCCGGGCTCGCGGGTACCGCGCAGATCGCCGGTACGGAACACTCGCTGACCTCGGGCGTGGCCGCGTCCTTCGGCTTCGACGCGATCACCGTAGCCCTGCTCGGCCGCTCGCGTCCGTGGGGGACGTTCTTCGCGGGCATCCTCTACGGGGCCTTCCGCGCCGGTGGCGTGACCATGCAGTCCATGACGGGGACCAACATCGACATCGTGCTGGTCGTGCAGTCCCTGATCGTGCTGTTCGTGGCGCTGCCCCCGCTATTCAAGTTCGCTACCCGTCGCTCGCAGGAGGCCGCCGCGTGAGTACCGCTATCACTTCGCAGTCCTCCGGTCCTTCGTCCGGATCTCCGGAGCACGCGCCCGAAGCCGCTCTGGCCACCTCCGCCGCGAACCGCGCCGTGGGTGTGCGGACCCTGCGGCCCGCAATCGGCCTGGGTGTCCTGGCGCTCGTGTCCCTGATCGTCTTCGCGCTGAACGCCTCCGGGCAGAGGGTGGACTTCCGGTTCTCGAATGACGGCGGTGCCATCCGCCTGCCCGACGTCTCCGTGCCCTCCGCCCCCTACGGTTGGGTAGTCACGATCGTGCTCGCCGCCCTCACGGTGTACGCGGCCGTGCAGGCGCGCAAGCTGCCGCGCTGGGCGGTGATCGTGGCCGGTTTCTTCTTCGTGACCGGGTTCCTGGTGTGGATCGTGGGCACCGCCCAGACGCCCAGCATCTCCATCACGGCGTTGCTCGCCGGGTCCGTGGCACTCGCCACGCCGCTCGTGTTCGGTTCCTTGGGCGGTCTGCTGTGTGAGCGCTCGGGCGTGGTGAACATCGCGATCGAGGCCCAGCTGCTCTTCGGTGCGTTCTCCGCCGCGGTCGCCGGGACCGTGGCCGGCAACCCCTGGGTGGGTCTGCTCGCGGCGATGCTGGGAGCGGTGCTGGTCGCCGCCGTGCTCGCGCTGTTCGCGATCCGCTACCGCGTGAACCAGGTGATCGTGGGCGTGGTGCTCAACGTGCTCGTCTCCGGCCTGACCGGGTTTCTCTTCGCGACCGTGCTCGAGCCCAACGCCGCGTCCTTCAACGCACCGGACCGCTTGCCGCACGTGCGCATCCCGGTCCTCGCCGAAATCCCCGTGGTGGGTCCCGTGCTGTTCGACCAGTCGGTGATCGGCTACATCATGTACCTCGCGGTGATCGTGGTGTGGTTCGCGCTGTACCGGACCCGATGGGGTCTGCGTACCCGCGCGGTGGGGGAGCACCCCAAGGCCGCGGACACCCTGGGTGTCTCGGTGAATGCGCTGCGCGTGCGCAACGTGTTGTTGGGCGGTGCCGTGGCCGGTCTGGGCGGGGCGTTCTACACGCTCGTCTCGGTCTCCGCGTTCACGCGCGATATGACCGCGGGCGCCGGGTACATCGCCCTGGCCGCGCTGATCTTCGGCCGCTGGAACCCCGTGGGTGCGTTGCTCGCGTCCCTGCTGTTCGGTTTCGCATCCAACCTGGAATCCATCCTGTCCTTCCTGGGCACCCCTGTGCCCAGCCAGTTCCTGGCCATGCTGCCGTACGTGGTCACGATCCTCGCGGTGGCGGGTCTCGTGGGCCGTTCCCGCGGCCCGGCCGCCTCGGGCGAGCCGTACACCAAGGAATGACGCGCACCACGGTACGACGACGCCGGCGCATGCGCCGCTCGCATGGCCACGCGGCGTCGTCGACCGGTGGTGCAAACGCGAGACCGAGCAGTTCCAGAACCGAGCAATCCTGACGTTCGAGCGACGAGGAGAGGCAACGATCATGAGTGGCACCCGCAACCCGGTGGACGAGGCCACGTGGCGCGAACTGCAGCGTGCCGCCACGGACGCCCTGGCCCACTCCTACTCGCCGTACTCCCGATACCCGGTGGGGGCGGCCGCACTCGTGGATGACGGCCGCGTGGTCACGGGCGCGAACATCGAGAACGCGTCCTACGGGGTGACCCTGTGCGCCGAGTGCTCCATGGTGAGCGCGCTGTTCATGTCCGGCGGGGGCAAGCTCGTGGCGTTCGTGTGCGTGGACGGCCACGGGGAGGTGCTCATGCCGTGCGGGCGCTGCCGGCAGCTGCTCTACGAACACCGGGCCCCGGGGATGGAACTGCTCACGGTCAGTGGGGTGCGCAGCATGGACCAGGTGCTCCCGGACGCCTTCGGGCCGGAGAACCTGTAGCCGGGGCGAAGCGACGTCGAGCCCGTCACGGACCGGCGCACGGGCCCGGTTCCCGGTATCCGTGGAGTCCGCGCCACCTATACTTTGCAGGAAACCAAGCCCGGCTCTGGAAGGGAAACGAACACGTGGGTCTGAGAGATCTGTTCCGCAGCAAGAAGAACGACACCCCGACACCCCAGCCGGCTCCCGGCGCCCGCCCCGTCGACCCTGCGGCCGCTCCCCAGAGCGCGCAGGGCGCTCCCGAGGCACCGCAGCAGGCGCAGGAGAACGCGCCGCGTCGTCATGATCCGAACGCAGTCGCCCTGCCGGAGTCCGGTGCGCTGCGCAACCTCGTGGAGCTGTTGCTGTCCCGCGGCGCGGACCGTGCGCGGCTGACCCTCGTGCAATCGGGCAACATCATGACGCACCAGACCCGCCAGGCCGTCGGGGACGCCCAGGACGAGGTCGAGAACGGCACCGTGGACCAGGGCTCGCCGCTGTTCGACGACGTCGCGGATCTCTACACCCAGGCCATGAACACCCCCGTGGGGCCGTGGCGTCAGCTGGACCTGATCGCCGCCACCCCGCACGACGGGCAGCGCGAGATCACCGTGACCTACGACTTCCCCAACGGAGAGTCCCGCACGGAGCAGTACGTGCACGGCGCCCCGGCGGAGGCGTCGCAGCATGCCCCGGTGGCCGGGGCGCCCGTCGTCGACGGCGCGCTCGCCGAGGACTCCCGGCCCGCCGCCGGGACAGTCCCGGCCGACACCACCCAGGGCGACGACGACGCCGTGCGGGTGGTGCCCGAGCACGGGCCGAGCGAACCCGTCGAGGACGGCGAGGTGCTCACGGCCGGTGACGCGGCCCCGGTCGTGCAGGACGAGTCCCTCGAGACGCCCGCGGTGGCCGATCGGGATGCCGCCGAGCTCACGGCGCAGCAGGAAGAGGCCGAGCAGCCCCAGCGGTCGGAGCCGCTCGACGAGCGGGGACAGTTCGAGCAGCGGGAGTCGGCCCTCCACGCCGAGCCCGTGGCGCAGAGCACCGAGGATCGTCCCGAGGTGATCGACGCGACCGAGGAACGGGCCACCGAGAACGATGAGTCCAGCCCCGAGGACCTCCCGGCCCACGTGGACGAGTCCGAGTTCGGCACGGAACCCGCCGAGAACCTCGTGTCCGCCGCCTCTGTGCAGGATGCTGAGGACGACCCCGCGAGCGCACCGCAGGTCGCGCTCGCCACGGACGTGGCGCCGTCGTACCGCGGGGCCGAGCCGGAGCAGGGACTCGACCCGGACGCGTTGGCCCCGGGCAACCTCGCGCTGACCACGGGTGACGTGGTCTCCCGCTTGGCGGACGCGCAGCGGCACCTGTTCGACTCCGAGGGCACCGCGCGGGACGTCTCCACCGTGTTGATCCGCGTGCGCGCTCTGGGCACGTACTACGACGCGCTGACCCACGTGCGCCTCAACGGGTTCTGGGATCAGCGTCCGACCTTCGAGCTGGTTCCGGAGGAACTGCTCAAGGTCCAGGAGCTCAAGGACGACTCCTACGTGGAGGGCTCCGGCGCACCGCTGGCCATGATGTTCCGCTTCCGCCCGGGCGTCCCGCCCGAGGTCACGTTCGACTACTCGGACGAGGAGGCCTTCGTGCGTTACGAGCAGCGCCTGCCGGGGCAGAACTATCTCGAGGAGCTGCGGATGTACCCGCGCACCGGCTCCAACATCCCGGAGCACGTGAACGAGGCACTGCAGGACTGGAACTACTGATCCATGACCACGAGAACCACTCCCGAGGCCCCCGACCGCACCACGGACGGGGGCCTCGGGCCACACCGCCGGATCTGCCTGCACGATCACCTGGACGGCGCGCTGCGACCGGCCACGATCATCGACCTCGCCGCAGGTTTCGGCCATGAGCTGCCCGCCACGGACCCCGCCGCACTCGGTCGCTGGTTCCGGGAGAGCGCCAACTCGGGCAGCCTGGAGCGCTACCTGGAGACCTTCGCGCACACCGTGGCCGTGACCCAGACCGCGGACGCGCTACGCCGGGTGGCCCGCGAGTACGTCGCGGACTGCGCGGCGGACGGGATCGTGCACGCGGAAGTGCGCTGGGCCCCGGAACAGCACGTGGCCGGTGGGCTCACGCTCGACGACGCCGTGGATGCCGTGCAGGCCGGTCTCGCCGAGGGCGTGGCCGAGGTCAAGGCCGCGGGCGGTCACCTCTCAGTCGTGCAGATCCTGTGCGCCATGCGCCACTTGGACCGCTCTCTCGAGATCGCCGAGCTCGTGGTGCGCCGCGTACGCGCCGCGGCATCCGATAACGCGGCGTCGGACACCACGACGGCGCACGGGGGCGTCCCCAGCGAACCCGCACCCGGGTCCGTGGTCGCGTTCGACCTAGCGGGACCCGAGCGTGGTTTCCCGGCGTCGGATCACCGCGCGGCCCTGGACCTGCTCGCGGAGAACTTCATCCCCGTGACGCTGCATGCGGGTGAAGCGGACGGTGCGGAGTCCATGGCGGATGCGCTCACCGCCGGACGCGCCCTGCGCCTGGGTCACGGCGTGCGGTTGCTCAACGAGGACCCCGATGCGCGGTCGCCGCTGTCCCGGTGGATCCGCGACCGCAGGATCGCGCTGGAGGTCTGCCCGTGCTCCAACCTGCAGACCGGTGCGAGCGCGGTGTGGGGGGACGACATCGCTCATCACCCGGCCACCCGGTTTCTGCGGCACGGCTTCGCGGTCACGATCTCCCCGGATAACCGGCTCATGAGCGACACCTCCGTGGGCAACGAGCTCGAGCTGTTGCGTGAGCAGGCGGGGTGGGACGAGGCCGATCTGGTCGCGGTGCAGCGCAACGCGGCCCGCGCGGCGTTCGTGCCGCGGGCCTATCAGGAATGGCTCGAACGCCACGTGACGGGTGAGGACGCATGACGGCGCCCGAGGAACCGACACGAGAGGCGCCCGCGGGGTCTGTGACCCCGCACGATGAGTCGGCGCAGAAAGCCAGGACGGGGAACATGACCGCCCATGACCCGGCGGTGCCGGACGGAGGCTCCGCACCGGGCGCGGAGTTCGAGCGGCTGCTCGCCGTCATGGACCGCTTGCGTTCGCCGGGCGGGTGCCCGTGGGATGCCGCCCAGACCCACGAGTCGCTGCTGCGCTACCTCGTGGAGGAGAGTTACGAGGTCGTGGAGGCGGTCGAGGCGCTCGAGCCGTCCGAGCGGCGTCGTACCGAGCTCGTGGAGGAACTCGGGGACGTGCTGCTGCAGGTCGTCTTCCACTCGCGCATCGGCCAGGAACACCCCGACGGGCAGCGCTTCGACATCTCGGACGTGCTGGCCGCGGTCACGGACAAGCTCGTGCGGCGCCACCCCGCGGTGTTCCCACCGGGCCACGACGCCGCGGCGCGCCAGGCCGCGGGGACGACCGCTGCGACTGCGGGCGCCGTGAAGGCGACCGCTGCGGACAGCACCGTTGTCGAGGGCACCACCCTGGACAGTGCCAGCCCAGGCGGCACTGGCTCGGATGTGACGGGCGCGGGCAGCGTCGTCGTCGGCAACGGGACACCGAGCGATGCGGAACTCGCCGCGCGCTGGGACGCAGTGAAACGCCGCGAGAAACCCCAGCGCACGCGGATCTTCGACGGCATCCCGCCGGCGCTGCCCGCGCTCGCGTACGCCGAGAAGGCCCTGTCCAAGGCGCGCCGGCACGGCGTGGCCGGGCTCCCGGAACCGCGCCCCGAGTCGGACGAGCAGGACCGGCAGGCGGAGGAGGACGCGCTGGGGGAGGAGTTGTTCCGCCGCGTGCAGGACAGCTCCGCGCGCGGCCTCGACGCCGAGCGCGCATTGCGGACGGCGGTGCGACGGTTCGTGCGTGACCACGACGCACCTTTATCGCCCGCACCCAGCGACGCTCGGTAGGCTAAAGACCGGGGGACCGCCCCACGGGTCGACGACCGACAAGGAGATTTTCATGGCAATGATCATTGCGCTGCAAGCCCGCCAGATTCTGGACTCCCGTGGCAACCCCACGGTCGAGGTTGAGGCACTGCTCGAGGACGGCAGCTTCGGGCGCGCGGCCGTGCCCTCCGGCGCGTCCACCGGTGAGTTCGAGGCCGTGGAGCGCCGCGACGGCGACAAGAAGGTCTTCCTGGGCAAGGGCGTGCTGGACGCCGTCCACGCCGTGGACGAGGAGATCGAGCAGGCCGTGGTGGGCCTGGACGCCTCCGACCAGCGCGCCGTGGATCAGGCCATGTTGGAACTGGACGGTACCGACAACAAGGCCAAGCTGGGCGCCAACGCGATCCTGGGCGCCTCCATGGCGATCGCCCGTGCGGCTGCGAGCTCCGCAGACCTGGAACTGTACAAGTACCTGGGCGGGCCCAACGCGCACGTGCTGCCGGTGCCCATGATGAACATCCTCAACGGCGGTTCCCACGCGGACTCCAACGTGGACATCCAGGAGTTCATGATCGCCCCGATCGGTGCTCCCACGTTCTCCGAGGCCCTGCGCTGGGGTGTGGAGGTCTACCACAGCCTCAAGTCCGTGCTCAAGGACCGCGGGCTGGCCACCGGTCTGGGTGACGAGGGCGGCTTCGCCCCGAACCTGGAGTCCAACGCCGCCGCGCTGGACCTGATCCTCGAGGCCATCGAGAAGGCCGGGTACAAGCCCGGTCAGGAGATCGCGCTGGCCCTGGACGTGGCGTCCTCCGAGTTCCACGAGAAGGGTTCCTACACCTTCGAGGGCCAGAAGCGTTCGGCCGAAGACATGTCCCGGTACTACGCCGAGCTGGTCGAGAAGTACCCGCTCGTGTCCATCGAGGACCCCCTGGACGAGAACGACTGGGAGGGCTGGGCAGCGCTCACCGAGCACATCGGGGACAAGGTCCAGCTCGTGGGTGACGACCTCTTCGTGACCAACCCGGAGCGCCTGGGTCGCGGCATCGACGAGCACGTGGCCAACGCCCTGCTCGTGAAGGTCAACCAGATCGGCTCCCTCACCGAGACCTTCGACGCGATCGAGCTCGCCCAGCGCAACGGCTACCGCTGCATGATCTCCCACCGTTCCGGCGAGACCGAGGACACCACGATCGCGGACATCTCCGTGGCCGTGAACGCGGGTCAGATCAAGACCGGTGCCCCGGCGCGTTCCGAGCGCGTGGCGAAGTACAACCAGCTGCTGCGCATCGAGGAGGAGCTCGGCGATTCCGCGACGTACGCCGGCGCCTCCGCGTTCCCCCGCTTCACCGGCAAGTGAGCTGTGCGGCGGCCCCCGTGCCGCCGTGGGTTCCCTGACGACGACGCCGCTCGCCCCCGTTCCCGGGGCCGGGCGGCGTCGTGCTGCGGGTAGACTGACCGAGCACGAACCACCCACGTCACCCGGGAGGCACCCATGGTCGGACCCCGCCCGCGGATCCCCCGTATGGGCCCCGAGCCCGCTGACGACACCCCGCGCGAACCGCGCGGCGGGCGCTCGCGGGACGCTCGGCGCAACCCTCCGCGGGACACGCAACGGTCCGCGAAACGGGACTCGCTGAGGGACACCCCCTCCCAGGACAGCGCTGGCGGCTCGTCGACGCTCGCGGCCCCCACACCCGCCCACTCGTTCAACGGGCGCCTCGTGGCCCTGATCGTGGTGGCCACGCTCATCGTGTTCTTGGCCGCGCCCACCACCAAGATCTTCTTCGACCAGCGCGCGCAGATCTCCGCGCTGCAGCAGAGCATCGCCCACGAACAAGAGCGACAACAGCAGCTCAAGCACGAGGAACAACTGTGGGGGGACGACTCCTACGTGGAGCAACAAGCGCGTGAGCGGATGTCCTACGTGATGCCGGGGGAGAACGCCTACCTGGTGCTCGGCGCGCAACCGGGCGTGCGCCAGAGCGTCGAATCCTCCGCCGAGCAGGTCGAGGCTAGCAAGCCGGCGTGGGCGGACGGGCTGTGGCAGTCCGTGGTGGACTCCGCGTACCCGCCCGAACAGATCACCCTTGAACCGCAGACCCGAGGAAGTGGCAATCAGTGACCGCAGCGGCCCATGAACACCGCCCGTCCGTGACCGATCAGGACCGCACCGTGGTGGGACACCAGCTGGGTCGGCCCCCGCGGGACGTCGTGGAGATCGCGGCGCGCTGCGTGTGCGGGAACCCGCTGGTCGTGGCCACGGCCCCCCGGTTGAGCAACGGTTCCCCGTTCCCCACGGTCTTCTACCTCACGCACCCCGTGATCACGTCCGCGGTGTCCCGGCTCGAGGCCGAGGGCACCATGTACGGCATGTCCGACCGGATCACCGAGGACCCGGAACTCGCCGAGCGGTACCGGGCCGCGCACGAGCACTACCTGGAGCAGCGGCGCCGGATCGGGGAGGAAGCGGGGATCGGCGAGGTTCCCGAGATCGAGGGGATCTCCGCGGGCGGCATGCCCACGCGCGTGAAGTGCCTGCACGTGCTCGTGGGGCACAGCCTCGCGGCCGGTCCGGGGGTGAACCCCCTGGGGGACGAGACCCTCGAGCTGATCTCCGACACCTGGTCCCGGGACCGCTGCGCATGCGATCCCGCGTGGCGCAGCGCGGACTGACCCTCGTACGGCGTTCGCCCCGGTGGGGTGACGTTCCCGAGGGGCGGTCCGATCATGACTGCCCCGATCACTCATGCGCGATCATGCGCGATCATGCGTGTGCCGTGACCAGCGCGGGCATGGGCGGCGGCGCGTTCGCTGGTCAGAGTCCCGGGTCGGGGTCCACGGCGCGCAGCGCCACGTCCACACCGCCGCGCGCGGACTGCCACAAGAACCACCCGAGCAACGTCAGCGTCCCCGCCGCGCGTCGGAGCCACGTGCGCGGGGTCGCGGTTCAGAACGACCCCCAAGCCCCGTGCCACGGCTCCGGTGCCGTCGTGCAGGGGGGCCAGCGCGCGCCCGCCCGAACGGGCCAGACCGGACAACACCTTCTCCACCGGGACCAGGACGTCCCCGGGGGTGATCGTGGTGCCGTCCGCGCGCGGGGTCCAGCGCTCGCCCACGAGCCACGGCACCACGATGCCCGCCGCGGCCACGAGCAACCACGAGACCAATTCGCCGTCGGGCCTGCGGCGCGGATCGCGCTCCGCCGTCCATACCAGCCATGTGAACCGCATGAGCAGCAGGGTGGAACCGGTGGCCACGAGCGGCAGGATCGAGTCCAGGCCCACTCCCAGTACGGAGATGGGCGATACGGCTTCCTTGGACACGTGCGTGTCGAACGCGTCCGGGGTCAGCGGGGCGCCAGCGACGGCGGCCAGGTACGTGCCGATGTTGCCCACGAAGGACAAGAGCATGAAGGCGGTGAGCGCACCGTGGTGCCGTTCGGTGTGGCGCAGTTTGAGCTACGTCAGGGCCAGCAGGGACCCGCCGTACAGCAGCGCGGCGATCAACAACAGGGGCCGGGCCACGGCGTCCACCGAGAAGCGGGTGCCGAACAACAACCACGGGACGTCCACGGACTCGCCGCCACCGAACACCGCCAGCAGCCCGGCCGGCACCGCGGCCAGTGGGGCACAGAGGGCGGCGCCGCGGCGCACGGGGGCCGCGCGCTGTGCCGGGAGCACTCCCGCGAGCACCACGAGGGCGACCACCGCGATCGGGACCAGGAACGTGAGGGCGAAGAGCATCAGCCGAGCACCCCCTCTGCGACCTGGCGGGCGATCTGCAGCGGAGCGAACTTGAGCGACGCCGCGAGACCCACGAACACGGACGCGGCCGCGGTGATCACGGTGGGCACCAGCAGGCTGGCCGGTTCCCGCATCACGACGGTCGCACCGGGCTGCGCGGCCGTGCTGCCGCCGGACGTCGCGGTGCTGCTGTCCGACGCCACCGGGGTGCCGTCCTCGGACGGTGTCGCCGAACTGTCCTCGGGCCCCGCGGTGCTGGTTTCGGACCCCGCAGCCGAGCCGTCCCCGGCCGTCGCAGGGGAAGCATCCTGGTCAGCGGGGTCGCGGAACCACATGTGGTAGACCGCCGGTAGGAAATACATGGCGTTGAGCAGAGACGAGGCGATCAGCACGCCCACGACCCAGGGGTGTTCCGACTCCAGGGCACCCAGGCCCAGCATCCACTCGGACACGAAACCGGCGGTCACGGGCAGACCGATCATGCCGAACGCGCCCACGGTGAAGGCCGCGGAGGTCCACGGCATGCGCCGACCCAGACCGTGCATCTGCGAGAGCTTGGTGATGCCCAGGGCCTCGGCGAACAGTCCCGCGCAGAAGAACAGGGCGATCTTCATGAGTCCCTGGTGCACCAGGTGCACCACACCGCGCGTGGTCCCCGCGAGCGTGACCAGGGAGATCCCGACCACCACGTAGCTGACGTGCGAGACCGTGGAGTACGCGAGCCGCTTCTTGAGGTCCTCCTGGCGCCGGGCCTGGTAGCAGCCGTACAGGATGGTTAAGCACGCAACGATCAGCAACGGGGTGAGCACGCCAAGTTCCGAGGCCACGTAGATCCCGTACACGTCGTCCACCACGCGCACGATCCCGGCGGTCAGCGCGATCTCCACGGTGAGCATGGCCGCGAAGGACCATTCCGGGGACCACCGCAGCCGCGCGTTACCGAGCGAGACGGCCAGCGCCCCGGTCATGATGAAACCGATCACGCCCACGATCAGTAGGGGCCGTAGCCACCGGCCGGTCAGCCGGTCCAGGGGCACCCCGGCGCTGCGCAGCAGGATGAGCGCGCCCGCCAGCACAGCCCCGGACTGGAACGCACCGCCGGAGTCCGAGCTGCCCAGCCGCAGCCACACGAGGATCACGAGCACCCCAGACCCAGGAAGGACATGGCCTGCACGCTGCGCGCGGGGGGAGCACGGTGGCCGCGGTGGTCGCGAGTACGGCGACGCCGAGGGCCACGTCGAGGGCGGTGAGTTCGGTCACGGGGCGGGCCGCCTCGGGTCCGCGGTACCCGGCGCGCTGGACTCATTTGCCGTGCGGGCAGTGCCGGACTCGCTCACCGTGCGAGCGGAACCCCATTTCGCCCACCGCGGGGGAGGCGCCGGGGCCGTCAAGGGTGCGAGCGGCGTCGTGCTCCGTGGCTTCCCGCGCGGTCAGGGCGTGCGCCGAGACGGACGCCGAGCCGAGGATGAGCACCCACGCGATCGCGAGCAACGCCGCGGTGGACCAGCTCCCCAGGTACACGGCGGCGCCGACCATGACGAGTCCCGGGCCCAGGTTGTCCGCCTTGGTGAGCGCGTGCAGTTGACTGCGTATGTCCGGGAACCGGATGAACGCTGCCGTGCCCGCGGTGAAGAACAACGCTCCGCACACGATCAGGACGGCGCTGAGGCCGGTGATCATGCGCCGGCACCGCCTCCAAGCGGCGCGGGGCTCGTCCTCGCGCCCCGAGCGGCACCGGGGGTGCGCGCCGCGGTCAGTCGGACGACGGCCGTGAGCGAGGCCAGCCCGATCAGCCCCACGGCCACGTCCGGGAATCGCGACGCCGCCGCGGGGCCAAGCAGCACGGTCAGCAGCACGACGAGCGCGGCGCCGGTGGTACCGCTCAGCAGCAGGGACAACAGCCAGCGGTCGGTGACGGGGCGGCGGGCCGTGACCACGAACGCGACCACGACATCGACCAGGAGCACCACGAAGACCGTGGTGAGCAGGATCTCGAACACATCGGCTCCTCGGATCGCGGGTCACGGGCTGCGCAGGTGATTTACGGGGGAGGGGACGGAAGTGCCCCGCGACGCGGGTAAATTGGTGCCGGGCCGGTCAACCGGCACGCTCCCACCGAACCGAGGATCCATCACCCATGCGCGTTGCGGCCATCGACTGCGGTACGAACTCCATCCGTCTGCTCATCGCGGACGTGAAGGGCAAGGACGGCCACCTTGAGCTCAAGGACAGGGTGCGCGAGATGCGCATCGTGCGCCTGGGCCAGGGTGTGGACGCCACCGGCTGGCTCGCCGAGGCCGCCCTCGAGCGGACCTTCGCCGCCGCCGAGGAGTACGCCCGGCTCATCACCAAGCACAAGGTGGACGCCGTCCGGTTCGTGGCCACGTCCGCCACGCGCGACGCCGGCAACCGGCAGGTCTTCGTGGACGGGATCAGGTCCCGCCTGGGGGTGACCCCGGAGGTCGTGAGCGGTGACGAGGAAGCGGCGTTGTCATTCCGCGGCGCGCTCAATGCGGCCGCGGGTCTGACCCCGGAGGACCGCGTGCTCGTGGTGGACCTGGGCGGTGGTTCCACCGAGTGCGTCCTGGGTTCCCCGGATCATGTGATCGCCGCCCGCAGCGTGGACGTGGGGTGCGTGCGCATGACCGAACGCCACCTGGGGTCCAACCCGCCCACCGAGGAACAGCAACGTCTCGTGCTGCGGGACGTGGACGAGGCCATGGACACCGTGGCCCGCACCGTACCGCTCGAACTGACCACCCGGCTCGTTGGTGTCGCCGGGACGGTCACCACGGTCGGTGCCATGGCCATGGGTCTGAGCCGCTACGACGAGGACCGGATCAACGGCAGCGTCCTGGGCAGCGACGTCGTTATCCGGGCGTGCCGGGACCTGACCGGGATGACGCGGGAGGAACGCGCCGAGCTCGGGTTCATGCACGAGGGCCGCGTGGACGTCATCGGGGCGGGTGCGCTCGTGTGGCGCCGGATCATCGAACGTGTCTCGGACGCGACCAACGGGCGCGTCAGCACCGTGACCGCGAGCGAACACGATATTTTGGACGGAATCGCCCTGTCCCTCGCGGCCTGAGATCACGGGCCGGTCGCCGTCGCACCCCGGCACACCACCTGCGGGCGCGCGGGGGAGCGGACGCCCGCGCCGGCACCCGGTGTGGACGGGCCCGGAGCGGAAGCGAGCCGGAGTGGACGGGTCAGCGGGCGACGTCGTCGTGACGCCGGGCGGGGGTCCGGTACATCGGCCGCCGGGAGCGGTCGAAGACGCGCGTGCAGCGCGGGAAAGCAGAGGGATCATGGGACGGCTGAGAACACGCGGCGCGCTGTCACTCGCCGCGGTGGGCCTGCTGCTCGGCGGGACCGGTGTCGCCCCGGCGCTCGCGGTGGAACCCATGCCTGCGCCGTCGGTGCCCGTGGAGACCCCCGTGGCACCGCCCCCGAACGGCAAGGTCCCCGTGGAGCCGGTGGACGTGCGCAAGGTGGAGTACTGGCTGGACGACTACGGCGTGCGGGACGCATGGAAGTCCGCGACCGGCAAGGGCGTGAAGATCGCCGTGATCGACACCGGCGTAGACGGCTCCCACCAGGATCTGCGGGGCGCGGTCGGTGAGGGGACGGACGTCTCGGGCGTGGGCCGCGCGAACGGTCAGGAGGGCCTGGGCGCGGAACCCGAACACGGGACCCTGGTGGCCTCGCTCGCCGCGGGACGCGGTCACGGACCCGAGAACCCGGACGGTCCGGGTGGCACGCGGGGCATCATCGGCGTGGCCCCGGAGGCGGAGATCCTGCCCGTGTCCCTGTGGGTGGGCAGCGAACACCCCGACGCCCGTGACATCGACGAACAGATCCCGGACGCCGTGCGTTGGGCCGTGGACCACGGCGCGAACGTGATCAACATGTCCCTGGGCTCGAACGCCACGGGCTGGCCCCCCGCATGGGACTCGGCGTTCGCGTACGCGGAGGAGAAGGGCGTTCTCGTGGTCGCGGCGGCGGGCAACCGGGGATCGGGGCTCAACCAGGTGGGGGCGCCCGCCACGATTCCGGGGGTGCTGTCCGTGGGCGGCGTGGACCGGTCGCGCACGGCGAGTTGGGACTCGTCCTCCCAGGGCATCTCGATCGCGGTGGCCGGGCCCAGCGAGGAGATGGTGGGTGCGATCCCGGGGGGCGGCTACGCCCGGTGGTCCGGGACCTCCGCCACCGTGCCCCTCGTGGCCGGGACCGCGGCGCTGATCAAGCAGAAGCACCCCGACCTCACGGCCGCTGGGATCGCCCAGCGGATCGTGGACACCGCGCACGACGCGGGAGCGCAGGGCAAGGACCCGCTCTACGGGTATGGGATCCTGGATGTGCGCGCGGCCGTAGAGGACGACGTCCGGATCTCCGACACCAATCCCCTGGGCAGCGTGCGGCAATGGATTGCGCAGAACCGCCCGCCCTCGCAGACACCCACCCCGAGCAGCTCCCCGACCCCGCCCGCGCCGGACACGCGGCAGGTGACCGGGGAGGCCACCCCACCCGTGGCGCAGGCACCCCTCAACGAGACCGGCGCGCTACCCGTGGTGATCCTCGTCAGCTTCGGGGTGATCGTCGCGGGCCTCACCGTAGCCGCGGTCCTGCACATCCGCAGGCTCTCGCGCTGATTTCACGATCAGCTCACCGGGCCGCTGACACCGCGTCGGCAAAACCGTGCCACGGTGAGTAAACTTTCGGGTATGGCTTTCAATCAACTTGCTAAGGACCGTCCGCGCCTTCTCATCGTGGGTGGCGGTTACGTCGGTTTCACGCTGGCGCAGAAGCTGCAGACCCGCATTAAGGAGTCCGGCGGCGTGGTCACGGTGGTGGACCCCAACCCGTACATGACCTACCTCCCGTTCCTGCCCGAGGTCTCGGCCGGCAACATCGAGGCGCGCTCCGCCGTGATCCCGCACCGTCAGCACCTGGCCGACTGCGAGTTGATCACCGGCCGCGTGGAGAGCATCGACCATGCCAACCGTACGGTCACCGTCCACGGCATCGACGAGGGCCCCGAGTTCGAGCTCACGTACGACGAGATCGTGCTCGCCGGCGGTTCCAACACCCGCACGTTCCCCATCCCGGGGCTCGCGGACAAGGCCATCGGCATGAAGACCATCGAAGAGGCCGTGTCCGTGCGCAACTGGGTGCTCGAGCGCATCGAGGTGGCTTCCCTCACCAACGACGAGGACGAGAAGCGCAAGGCGCTGACCTTCATCGTGGTGGGCGGCGGCTACGCCGGTTCCGAGACCATCGCCGAGCTCGAGGACATGGCGCGTTCGGCCGTGCAGCGCAACGACCTCCTGAAGGTCTCGGACCTGCGCTTCGTGCTGGTCGAGGCCATGGGCCGGATCATGCCCGAGGTCTCCGAGGA
>NZ_DDIY01000006.1:115248-149776 GCF_002338785.1 Kocuria sp. UBA1838
AACATGCAGGACAAGTCCCCGGCCGGCGAGATGGCCACGGACACCCTGATCTGGACGGCCGGCGTGCAGGCTGCGTCCTTCGCCAAGAACAGCGACCTGCCCATCGACGACCGCGGACGCGTGCGCGTGGGCGCGGACCTGCGCGTGACCGGCGACGACGGGCCCTTCGAGGGTGCCTGGGCCGCCGGTGACATCGCCGCCGTCCCGGATCTCACGGGCGCCGGCCCCGGCGGGTTCTGCGTCCCCAACGCGCAGCACGCCGTGCGTCAGGCCGCGACCATGGCCAAGAACATCATGGCCGCGCACAAGGGCGAGCCGCTCGAGGACTACTATCACGAGAACCTCGGGTCCGTGGCGGGTCTGGGTCTGTACAAGGGTGCCGCCACCATCCGCGGCATCGACCTCGGCGGTCTGCCGGCGTGGGCCATGCACCGCCTCTACCACGGGTACGCGATCCCCACGGTGGAGCGCAAGGTGCGGGTGTTCACGGAGTGGGGAGTGAACCTGCTCTTCGGCCGTGACACCACCCCGCTGCGTCACCTGCGGGACCCCCGCCGTGCCTTCCAGAAGGCCGCGGGCGCGGACGTCCCGGCCGAGAAGGCGAGCCTGTAACACTCCATCGCACCGAGCCGGTGGGCCCGCGCACCCGCGCGGACTCACCGGCTCGGTCACGCCCCCATAGCCCAATCGGCAGAGGCAGCGGACTTAAAATCCGCTCAGTCTGGGTTCGAGTCCCAGTGGGGGCACCGATTCCGCACCCGCGGGGGCCCTGTTCGCTCAGCACAAACTCCCAGGTTCCTGTGACGCGTCAATGTTATGCTGAACGAACAGCTCGCCCACGCCTCGAAAGGACGTCCCATGGCCGGCGGAAACCCACTGCTACGCGACTTCAACAAGAAGAACGGCACCGCGACCACCCCGGATATCTCCCACGACCCCCGTTACTCACCCGAGAACCTGGAGAACCTCTACAACGCGCCCGCCGCGGGTCCGGACCGCACCGGACGCATGAGCTACGACGACGTCGTCATGCGCACCTCGCTCGTGCTCGGTTGCGTAATCGTCACGGCCGTGGTGGGTTGGGTCGCCCCGGTGCTCGCGCTGCCGGGCGCCATCGTGGGTCTCGTGCTGGGTCTGGTCAACGCGTTCAAGCGTGAGCCCAGCCCGCTGTTGATCACGCTCTACGCGCTCGCCGAGGGCCTGTTCCTGGGTGGCATCTCCCGCACGTTCGAGGGCGCCTACCCGGGCATCGTGGTCCAGGCGGTGATCGGCACCCTGGCGGTGTTCGTCTCCGTGCTGGTGCTCTACAAGGTGGGCGTGCTGCGCTCCTCCCCGCGCGTGACCAAGTTCTTCATGGTCGCACTGCTGGCCTACGCCCTGTTCGCCCTGGTGAACCTGGGCACGAGCCTGCTGGGCGGCTACAACATGCGCTACGACGCCACGATCTTCGGCATCCCGCTGGGGCTGTTCGTGGGCGCGATCGCCATCCTGCTGGCCGTCTACAGCTTCGTGCTCGACTTCGAGAACATCAGCGACGGCGTCAAGCGCGGTATTCCCAAGAAGGCGGCATGGTCCGCGGCGTTCGGGCTGACCGTGACCCTGATCTGGGCCTACGTGGAGATCCTGCGCGTGCTCTCGATCATCCGCTCCATGAGCGACTGACTCCCATCCCCGCGCGTCGCTCGGGGCCCTCAGGGCCCGGTGACGTACGCCGGAATGAGAAGCGGCGGCCCAGTGGGTCGCCGCTTCTCGCGTTGTGGGGATCGTTCACATGTAGCGGATCTCGAGTTCGCGCGGGGGCAGGTTGATCGCGCGGGCGGGGATGTTATTGCTCGCGGCTCGTCCCACGAACAGCCAGCCCAGGATCTCCTCGTGCTCGTCCAGACCGTAGAACTCGCGCACCACGTCCCGGTCGTAGGGCTCGCGATGGGACCAGACGGTGGCCCATCCCTGCGCGTAGAACGCGGCTTCGAGGATCCCGCGGGCGGCGTACACGTCCCCGCGCTGGTCCTTCTTGGACTGCGGCAGTTCCGGGTGGTGGCGGAAGATGATGGCCAGGGCCACCCCGCCCCGGGACGCCCACTGCAGGCTCCCGCGATACGCGGCCAGGACCCGGATCTTGCGACCCTTCAACCGGGGGACGGGGCCCGAGAGGGCGGGGACGGACGTGAGGCCCGCCATGGCCGCGGCCAGCAGGGACGCGGCCTGCCCGCTCGTCGCGACCACGCGCCAACCCGTGGGGCGCTCGTCGTACTTGGCGCCGGCGGCGGCCCGCAGGACGGCCTCGAGCTCCTCACGCCGCGGGGCCTCCTGTGTCAGGACGCTCGCGGGGCGGCGTTGGGACAGGACGCGCAGCAGTGTGGTGGACATGACACCCATTTTGTCACCCTCGGCCCCGCACGCCGGTATCAGCACGTTGCGCGATGGTGTCATGATAAGGGCATGCCATCCAGTGTTACGACGTCCCACGCGGGCTCATCCCCGAACCCCGTGGTCAAACGTCCCCAGTCCGACACATCCTCCGAACTCGTCACCCAGCACGACGGCGCGTCGCCCCCCTCCACGGGGCCCAACGCCCCTGACGCGCAGACCATGGTCACGACCCCGGTCCGGATCGCGGCCGCGTGGTCGTGGCGGATCTTGCTCATCATCGCCGGTGTGGGTGTGGTGGGGTGGCTGCTGAGCCACGTGACCACCGTGTTCATCCCGGTGCTGTTGGCCGCGCTGCTCGCGGGGTTGCTCTCGCCGGCCGTCCGCTGGCTGCGCTCCAAGCACTTCCCGTCCGCGCTGGCCGCGATCACCGTGGAGCTCGGACTGATCCTGGGGGTTCTGGGCCTGTTGGTGCTCGCGGGTCAGCAGATGATCGCCGGTTTCGCACAGCTCTCCGACAGCGCGGTGGCCGGTTTCCAGCAGTTGATCGGAATGCTGGAGGACAGCCCCCTCAACATCTCCACGGACAACATCAACCAGTGGCTCTCGGACATCGGGGCCACGCTGCAGCGCAACTCGGACGCCATCCTCTCCGGCGCGATGACCTTCGGCTCCACGGCGACCAACATCGTCACGGGCACGATCATCATGCTGTTCGTCCTGCTGTTCTTCCTCATGGACGGCGAGAACATTTGGCTGTTCCTTGTCAAACTGTTCCCCCGCCGCGCCCGCCCCGCCGTGAACGGTGCCGGGCGCAAGGGCTGGATCTCGCTCGCGCAGTACGTGCGCATCCAGGTGTTCGTGGCGTTCGTGGACGCCGTGGGTATCGGGCTTGGTGCGTTCCTGCTGGGTGTGCCGCTGGCGCTGCCGATCGGTGTGTTGGTGTTCCTGGCGTCCTTCATCCCCATCGTGGGTGCCGTGGTGACCGGTGCGGTGGCCGTCCTGGTGGCCCTCGTGGCGATCGGGCCCGGTATCGCGCTCGCCATGCTCGGTGTGGTGCTGCTCGTCCAGCAGGTCGAGTCCAACGTCCTGCAGCCGCTCGTGATGGGCAAGGCCGTGGCCCTGCACCCCGTGGCCGTGTTCTTGGCGGTGGCCGCCGGTAGCGTGCTCTTCGGGATCGCCGGTGCGCTGTTCGCCGTGCCCCTGATGGCCATGCTCAACACGATCATCCGCTACCTCGGCAGCCGCGCCTGGGAGCGGGACGAGGAGATCGCGTGGCAGCCCTTCATGTACCCGTGGGAGATCAAGAAGGCAGCCAAGAAGCAGGACCTCACGCGCGAACAGGTCATGGCCCAGCTGCAGCGTTTCCGCGGCAAGCGCCATCGTGAGCGCCAGAACGCGGAGAAGAAGCGCGAGGAGAAGCACAAGAAGGAAACCAAGCACAACGCGTCCATCGAGGCGGACGAGGTGGGTTCGGGGGACTCCCGGAACGTCTAGTCCCGCACGGCGTAATACCATGGAACGCGGCGTCCTCACCCCGGACGCCGCGTTCTGTGTGTCCGCGCCGAGCCTCGAGGTCGTGATCCACCCCGGGTTCGCGCATTTCGAACGAGCCGCAACGGCCGACTACCACGAAAGAAGTTCTCTGTGGGCCTCACTGATTTGCCCGTCTCGGTGGCCGACGTCCGCCACGCCGCGCAGCTGCTCGACGGGGTGATCGAGACGACGCCGCTCGCGCACTCGCGCGCGCTGTCCCGCATGCTCGGCTCCGAGGTCTACCTCAAGTGCGAGAACCTCCAGCGCGCCGGGTCGTTCAAGGTCCGCGGCGCGTACGTGCGCATGGCCCAGCTCTCCGACGAGGAGAAGCGACGGGGAGTCGTGGCGGCGTCGGCCGGCAACCACGCGCAGGGCGTGGCGCTCGCGGCGGCGAAACTCGGGATCACGGCGCGGATCTACATGCCCCGCGGAGCGGCCCTGCCCAAGATCGCGGCCACCCAGGACCACGGTGCGGAGGTCGTGCTGCATGGGTCGAACGTGGACCAGGCGCTCGCAGAGGCCCAGCGCTACGCAGACGAGACCGGCGCGGTGTTCGTCCACCCCTTCGACCACCCGGACATCATCGCCGGCCAGGGCACCCTGGGTCTCGAGATCCTCGACCAGCTGCCCACCGTGGACACCGTCATCGCCGGTGTGGGCGGGGGAGGGCTGCTCGCGGGAGTGTCCGTGGCGCTGAAGGCCAAGGCACAGGAGCAGGGCAAGGACATCCGGGTCATCGGGGTGCAGGCGGAGAACGCCGCGGCCTACCCGCCCTCGCTCGCCGGGGACGCGATCGTCACGCTGTCCAAGGTCTCCACCATCGCGGACGGCATCGCCGTGGGCCGGCCCGGACAGTTGCCGTTCAACGTGATCCGCCACCTCGCGGACGACGTCGTCACGGTCTCCGAGGACTCGCTCGCCCAGGCGCTGATCTTCATGCTCGAGCGCAACAAGATGGTCGTGGAACCCGCGGGTGCCGTGGGTGTGGCGGCGATCCTCGAGGGGGCGCTCAAGCGTGAGTACCCGGATCTGGGGACCACTGTCGTGCTGCTCTCGGGCGGCAATATCGATCCCATGCTGATGCTCAAGGTGATCCAGCGGGGTCTCTCCGCGGCGGGGCGCTACATGACCATCAAGATGATGCTCACGGACCGCCCCGGTGAGCTCGCCCAGATCTCACAGATCATCGCGGACATGGACGCCAATGTGACCGGGGTGAATCACACCCGGATCGGGGGCTCGTTGTCCATGGGGGACGTGTCCATCACGATTGACATGGAGACCAAGGGCCACGGGCACTGCGATCACGTGATCGACGCCCTGGAGTCCCACGGCTACCGACCCGTGGTGGTGCACTGAGCGGGAGGTGACCCGCGCGGTGCGCGTGCGTCAGCGGCGTCGTCCGCGCCGGGCCGTGAAGTACGTGACGAACGCGGCCACGAAGGTGGCGAACCACAGGATGTTGCGCAGGCCGCCGGTCGCGTTCAGTGCGGGGTCGTCCTGACCCAGGAAGTGCACGACGATCGCGGCGATCCCCAGCAGCGCGGTGAGGATGATCAGCGGGACCGTCCACGAGTTGGGGGTCCGGTTCCAGTGTGTGACCACGGGGGAAACTCCTAGCGAGGCTCGACGGGGCGTGCTTCGATCCTACGGGCCACACCCGGGCGACTCATGGACCGTGTCGAGCCGCGTAAGACTCCTGGGCCGCATCGGGTCGCGCACGACGAAGGCCACCTCGCACGTGCGAGGTGGCCTTCGTGATGAACCGGGGTCGATCAGCGGCTGAAGGGCTTGGCCTTCAGGATCTTCACCGTGATGTCCTTGCCGTTCGGGGCCTTGTAGCTCACGGTGTCACCGACCTTGTGGCCGTTGATCGCGGCACCCATGGGAGAGCGCTCGGAGAAGACCTCGAGGTCCGAACCGCCGGTGAGGTCTTCGGCGACCTCGCGGGAACCCATGAGGAAGGTCATCTCGTCGCCCGCGATCTCCGCGGTCACGACCATGCCGGCCTCGATCACGCCGTCGTCCGCGGGGGCCTCGCCCACCTGGGCGTTCTCGAGCAGCTGGGTCAACTGGGCGATCCGGCCCTCGTTCTTGCCCTGCTCCTCGCGTGCAGCGTGGTAGCCGCCGTTCTCCTTGAGGTCCCCCTCGGAACGCGCCTGTTCGATCCGGTCCACGATCTCCTGGCGGTACGGCCCGGAGATGTGGTCAAGCTCCTTCTTGAGCCGGTCGTAGGCTTCCTGGGTGAGCCAGGCTCCCTCATTAGTAGCCACGGTGCCTCCGTTCTCTGGTGTCCGTCGCCCTGACGGACACGTGTAGAAAAACCCCGCCCCGGGGCGAGCCGAGTGGCCCAGCGCGTCCGGGTCGGGGATGTGATCTCCATCCAGTCTAGTGGAGTCCGCGCCCGCGGCCCAAAGCGCGTGCGGGGGTGCGGTGGGTCGTGCAATCCGACGTCATGGTTCCCGTCACGGATGTGGCCGGTCCGAAGCTGCGCGGATGGTCAGTCAGGAATTACCCGACCACCGCGGGAGGGTCAGCCAGCACTCTCCCAGCACGAGTCGACCCCTGCCGTGGTGGCCAGGTTCGTGGTGCGCAGGGGTACCCGGTGGGTGCTCGTGCGGCCGTTGAGTTGGTCGTCCGGCAATTGGCCGATCGTGACCTCGGTCCAACCCACCACGGCGTACTGCTCGTTGAGTGCCTGCACCGCGCACGTGACGGTCTGGTCGGGGTCCTTGGTGAGGTCGAAGTCCGCGTACACGTGCGCGGAGTCCGTGATCTGGAAGCTCACGTCCTTGAACACGGGCCGCTGGGAGTTGCCCCACACGATCCACACCACGAACAGCGCCGCCACCAGCGTGGCCGCGGCCGCGATCAGCATCCAGCCACGGGTGCTGGGCCCGCGGCGGGGGGAGCGGGCGACGGCGCGGTGTCCGGTCCCGTAGCGCTGTGCGAGCGCCCGCTGGGTCGCGGAGGTGCCGGGGGCAGTGGCGCCCGTCTCCGGCCGGGAGGTAGGCCGGGGCGTGGCAGAACTCATGGCGACCACTGTACCCAGCGCGCGTGTGTGGTTTCTGGGAGGCCGGTCGCCGTGCGGTGCGCGGCAGCCGTGATGGGCACGACAGCTCCGGCAGCACGAGCGGCGTAAGATACCGGGGATTGCATTTTTCCCGCGATGACGTCTTGGAGGCATCCGTTCGGTGACGGATTATTCACAGCTTCGATTGTTGGCCATCCACGCCCACCCGGACGACGAGTCCAGCAAGGGTGCCGCGACCATGGCACATTACGCCCAGCTGGGGGCGCGCGTCATGGTGGCCACGTGCACCGGTGGCGAGCGCGGCTCGATCCTCAACGCCGAGATGGAGGGGGACGTGTGGGCCGAGCGTGACCTGCCCGGGCTGCGTCGTCACGAGATGGCCGCGGCCGCGCAGGCCCTGGGCGTGGAGCACCGGTGGATCGGGTTCACGGACTCCGGTCTGCCCGAGGGAGATCCGCTGCCTCCGCTGCCGTGGGGCTGCTTCGCCCTGCAACCGCTCGAACGCGCCGCGGCCCCCGTGGTGCAGCTGGTGCGTGAGTTCCGCCCGCACGTGATCCTGAGCTACGACGAGAACGGCGGTTACCCGCACCCGGACCACATCCAGACCCACAACGTGGCCATGGAGGCGTACCAGCGCGCGGGTGATCCGGAGGCTTACCCCGGGACGGGTGAGCCGTGGACCCCGTCCAAGCTGTACTACGACCGCGCGTTCAACGTGGAGCGGTTCATCGCACTGCACGAGGCCCTCGAGGCCCGCGGACTGCAGTCCCCGTACGCCCAGCGCATCGCTGCGATCCAGGAGTCGGACCCGGAGGGTCACCGCCCGCCCATGCCGCGCCACGAGACCACCACCAAGATCGAGTGCGCGCACCAGTTCACCGTCCGGGACGCGGCCCTGAGCAGCCACCGGACCCAGGTGGACCCCAAGGGCCTGTTCTTCGCGGTCTCCGCCGAGACCCAGGCCGAAGTGTGGCCGTGGGAGGACTACACGCTCGCGGAGTCCCGCGTGGAGACCTCCCTGCCCGAGACGGATCTGTTCGCGGGCGTCACCGACGCCGCCTCGACCCCCCGGAAATGAGCCTTCCCGTGCCCACGCTGCTGACCGTCCTGACCGCCGCGACGCCGGCCCCGAGTCCGGAGAACACCCTGCGCCCGGGGCTGGACCCCAGCCAGGTCTCGCCGGGCCTCGTGGGCTTCCTCATGACGTTCCTGCTGGCCGCCGCCGTGGTCCTGCTCGTGATGGACTTCAACCGCCGTAACCGGCGACTGCGCTACCGCGCCCAGTACGCCGAGCAGCGCGCCGCGGAGGATCACGTGGGTGGCTACGCGGACGACGCCGCGGCGTCGCCGTCGCGCACGTCCCGCACCGGTGGGTCGAGCGAGGGCGATGTCGCCCGCCCGCCTCGCGCGGGTGACCGCCGGGACGGTCCGCCCCGCGACTGACTGCCACAGGCGCCCCGTCCTGCGCCTGAACCCGACGGGCGCCCCGCTCCTGGGAGCGACGCACCACCCGGTGGCGGGCAACCGCGACCAGAGCCGCGCCTCATGACCCTCGAGCCGTGAGCCCCCGGGCTGTCATCCCCGCTCCCGTGTGAGACCGTGGGGTATGTCCAATCGTCTGGCCCACTCCACGAGTCCCTACCTGCTGCAGCACGCGGAGAACCCCGTGGACTGGTGGGAGTTCTGCCCCGAGGCCTTCGAGGAGGCCCACGCGCGGGAGGTGCCCGTCCTGCTGTCCGTGGGCTATGCCGCGTGCCACTGGTGCCATGTGATGGCCCACGAGTCCTTCGAGGACCCGGAGGTGGGGCGCTACCTCAACGAACATTTCGTGGCGATCAAGGTGGACCGCGAACAACGCCCGGACGTGGACTCGATCTACATGGCGGCCACCCAGCTGCTCACTGGTCAGGGCGGCTGGCCCATGACCGCGTTCCTGACCCCGCAGGGCAGGGTGTTCCATGCCGGGACCTACTACCCGCCGCGTCCCGTGCAGGGGCGGCCGTCCTTCATGCAGGTCCTGCGGGCCGTCACCGAGGCCTGGACCGAGCGCCGTGACGAGGTGTTGCGCGGGGCCGAACAGGTCTACGATGCGCTGTCCCGCCACCCCGAACTCGTGGACCGGATGCTCGCCGACGCGGGTCCGTCGGTCGTGCGCGTGGAGGGTGGCGAGGCCGCCGAGGACGCCGCGGAACAACTCACGGGAGCCTGGCTCGACGGCCTCGAGGTCGCCCGGGACGCCGCCCACGAGGGCTTCGGAACCGGCGCCAAGTTCCCGCCCTCGCCCACCCTGGACGCCCTCACGCGCATTGCGAGCACTGCGCACCGCGATGCCATGGCTGGGGATCCCGCGTCGGCGAGCGCGCACGCTGCTTCCGGCCACGACGACGCCGCGGCGCAGCACGCGCGCACCGCACGTGATCTGTTGTGCGCCACGCTCGACGCGATGGTCACGGGGGCGCTGCAGGACCATGTGGGCGGCGGGTTCTTCCGGTACTCGGTGACCCCGGACTGGTCCCTGCCCCACTACGAGAAGATGCTCTATGACAACGCCCAGCTGCTCGGCGTGCTGGCGCGCACCGTGGCGCTGCTGGAACGCACCGGCACGGACGCCACTCGCGCGGCCCGTTACCGCCGGGCCGCAGAGCTGCTGGTCGAGTGGCTCGAACGGGAGATGATCACCCCCGAGGGCGCGTTCGCCGCATCCCTCGACGCGGACAGCGATCCCGCGTCCGACGAGCCGCATGCCGAACGTGAGGGCGCCTACTACACGTTCTCGGGTCACGCCGGAAGCCCCGCAGGGGGTCGCCCCGCGCCGGCCACGGCGGCCTGGGGTGAGGCGGGTGCGGTCACGGGGATCCTGGACGAGTCCGTACGGCAGGAGCTGTGGCAGCGGCGGATCACGCGCACGGCACCCCACCTGGACGACAAGATCGTCACGGCCTGGAACGGCATGGCGCTCACGGGACTCGCGGACGCGGGTGTGCTGCTGGGGCACCCCGAGTGGATCGAGCTGGCCGCCACGGCCGCCGGTTTCCTGTGGGAACGGCACCGGGACTCCGCCACGGGACGCATCACGCGCACGTCACGCGGCGGCGTCGTGGACCCCCACGAGGGCCAGCTCGAGGACTACGCGCGCTTCGGCGCCGGGCTGCTCGCGCTGTACCGGGCCACGGGCGAGACCGCGTGGTACGAGCGCAGCCGCACGCTCGCCGAGGTCGCCGTGAAGCGTTTTGTGCGCGGGAGTACCGTGCTCGAGTCCGCCGAGGTGGACCCCACCCTCGCGGCGGCCGGGGCCACGGGCCGTGCGGAACCGTTCGACGACGTCGCCGCGTCCAGTTCCGCGGTGCTCTCCCGGTGGCTCACGGAGCTGTCCCAACCGACGATCGGTGAGCGCCAGGCCCGGGAGGTGGTTGACGCCGTGACCGCGCCCGCGACCGGGGTGGTCCTCAAGGCCCCCACGACGGCCGGGGGCATGGTGTCGGCCGTTCTGGCCGACGAGCATCCACCGGCCCTGTTGCAGGTCGTGGAAGCGAGCGCCGAGCAGTGGCGCGAGACGCTCGACGCGGTCGGCGCGGCACGCGTGCTGGATGTCCTGGTCCTGGACGGGAGTGCGGCGCCGTACGGGGTTCCTGCGGCATCGGAACCCGGCTACACGGTGTGGTTGTGCCGGGACGGGCGCTGCGAACTTCCCGTCCATTCCATGCCGGACGTGAGCGCACTCGTCACCCGGATCCGCGCGGAGCGGGGCTGAGCGCACCGGGGCGCTGCGTCGTCGGCATCGCGTGGACGACGCAGACGTCACCGCGCCGAGCGGTCCCCGCACGCCGAGCGCCGTCGGGCCTCTGACCGGGGCGTCACACATCGCTCACGCGGCGAACATCGCGAACATGATCGCGATGTAGTGGCAGACGAAGCCGCCGATCGTGCACGCGTGGAAGACCTCGTGGAAGCTGAACGTCGCCGGGAGCAACCGGGGGCGCCTGGTCGCATAACACACCGCACCGGCGATGTAGAACACGCCGCCGCAGATCAGCAGGACGGTCGCGGGGACGTTCACCGCGAAGAACGCCGGGAGGTAGAGCAGGGCCAGGCACCCCATGATCACGTAGAGCGGGGTGTAGAGCCATCGCGGCGCGCTCATCCAGAAGACACGGAAGATCACGAGCAGGGCACCGATCGTCCAGATCACGCCGAGCAGGATCGTGGCGCCCCGCACCGGGAGGAAACTCACGGCCAGGGGCGTGTACGTCCCGGCGATGATCAGGGCGATGTTCGAATGGTCCATCCGCCGCAGCACCGCGTTCATGCGCGCGCCCCAGTAGAAGCGGTGGTATACGGCCGAGGTACCGAACAGCATGATCGCCGTGATGGTGTAGACCAGACATGCGAGACGCAGCTCCACCGTGGGTGCCACGACGATGGCCACCACACCCAGCACCGCGGCCACCGGGCTGAAGCCCGCGTGGATCCACCCGCGCCAGGACGGTTTCTTCTCCACCGTGAGGGGACCGTTACGCGTGTGACGCACGATCGTCACCGGGCCGGGAACGGTGCGCTTCTCGGTGCGTTCGTCTGACATGGTGGACACCACGGCCTCTCATGGGTGCCCCGCGGACACGGAGCTCGGGGGTGCTACTGGATTGGGTCTGCCCTACAGGTAGTTTAGGGGTGTGAATCCGTGTGGACCGGGCCGACTCAGGGGAGGAATGACGCTGTGAAACTTCCCCGTGTCATGTATTCCTTCTACGAACACCGCTTGGCGCGCACCCTCACCGCGGACGAGTTGCCGCATCACGTGGGTGTGCTCGTGGACGGCAACCGCCGGTGGGCGCGCCAGTTCGGGGCCACCACGGAGGAGGGCCACCGGGCAGGCGCACGCAAGATCGTGGAGTTCCTGCGCTGGTGCCACGAGCTGAACATCCAGGTGGTCACCCTTTACATCCTCTCCACCGAGAACCTCAACCGTCCGCGCGAGGAACTCACGGCCCTGCTGGAGATCATCACCAACCTCATGTGCGAGCTGCAGGAGGAAGGGATCTGCCGGATCCAGCCCGTGGGTGCCCTGGGAACCCTCCCGGAGAAGCTCCAGGAGCAACTGCTGAACAGCGCACAGCGTACGGTGGACAATCCCGGCCCCCACCTGAACATCGCCGTGGGGTACGGGGGGCGGCAGGAGATCGTGGACGCGGTACGCGAGGTGCTCGCCGACGCCGACGCCCGCGGTGCGTCGCTCGCGCAAATGGCGCAGGAGCTCAGCGTGGAGGACATCTCCGCACACCTCTACACGCGCGGGCAACCCGATCCCGACCTGCTGATCCGCACCTCCGGCGAACAACGCCTCTCGGGCTTCCTGATGTGGCAGTCCGCATACAGCGAGTTCTACTTCTGCGAAGCGCTGTGGCCGGACTTCCGCCGGGTCGACTTCCTGCGGGCCCTGCGCGATTACGCGCGCCGTCAGCGCCGATTCGGGAGCTGAGCCGGCCCTACCGGTCCCGCTCACGGGCCCGTGGTGGATGTTCACGCGCCGTTCACCGGTGGGGCGTGCCACCCTCGATCGGCCTCCCTAGCGTGAGAGGTGCCGGACACACCGGCCAAGGACTCCGCAGGGAAAGGGCCCCATGAGCATCGACACCCCCGTAACCCCCGTCCGATCCGGCGCGCTCGAGGAGGACGGCTCCGCGGCCGGTGTGCGCACGTACGTGATCGACACGTCCGTGCTGCTCTCGGACCCGCGCGCTGTGTTCCGCTTCGCCGAGCACCGCGTGGTGCTGCCCGTGGTGGTGATCACCGAGCTCGAGGCCAAGCGTCACGACCCGGAACTGGGGTACTTCGCGCGCAAGGCGCTGCGGTTGCTGGACGACCTCCGCGTGACCCACGGCGGCCTGGACCGGCCCGTGGACCTCGCGGACGGCGGGTGCCTGCAGGTGGAGCTCAACCACGTCGCGGACACGGTGCTGCCCCAGAGTTTCCGGCTGCGGGACAACGATTCACGCATCCTCAGCGTGGCCGCGAACCTCTCCGGCGAGGGTCACGACGTGTGTGTGGTGTCCAAGGACCTGCCCATGCGGCTCAAGGCCTCCGCCCTGGGACTCGCCGCGGAGGAGTACCGCGGTGAGTGGATCGGTGGTGACGACGCGTACACGGGGGTGGCCCACCTGGACGTCGCGGACGACGTCGTCTCCGTCCTCTACGCCGAGGGCCGCACGGAAGTGCCGGGCGCCCGGGAGCTTCCCGTGAACACGGGTCTGGTCCTGCGCTCGTCCGCGGGCAGCGCTCTCGCCCGGACCGAACCGGACGGGCAGGCGCGCCTGGTCGTCGCGGACCGGGACGTGTTCGGGGTGCAGGGACGCTCGGCCGAACAGCGGTTGGCGATCGACCTGCTGACCGACCCCGCCGTGGGCATCGTCTCGCTGGGCGGTCGCGCGGGAACGGGCAAGTCCGCGCTCGCGCTGTGCGCGGGTCTCGACGCCGTTCTGGAACGCCGGGAGCACCGCCGGATCATGGTGTTCCGCCCGCTCTACGCGGTGGGTGGCCAGGACCTGGGCTACCTCCCCGGCACCGAGGAGGAGAAGATGAACCCGTGGGGTCAGGCGGTCTTCGACACGCTGTCCTCCGTGGTCTCACCCGCGGTCGTGGACGACGTCGTGGCGCGCGGGATGCTCGAGGTGCTGCCCCTGACCCACATCCGCGGGCGGTCCCTGCACGACGCGTGGGTCATCGTGGACGAGGCGCAGTCGCTCGAACGCAACGTATTGCTCACCGCCCTGTCCCGGATCGGGCAGAACTCCAAGGTGGTGCTCACCCACGACGTCGCCCAGCGGGACAACCTGCGGGTGGGACGTCACGACGGCATCATGGCCGTGGTCGAGGCGCTCAAGGGTCAGCGGTTGTTCGGGCACGTGAGCCTCACGCGCTCCGAGCGTTCACCCATCGCGGCCCTCGTGACCGACCTGCTCGAGCGCCAGGACGTGTGACCCGACGACGCCGGGCCGGGAGGGCGGCGTCGTCCCCCGCCCGGCCTGGTCGTCCCGAGCCCGCGGCATCGTCGTCAGGTCCGAACGGGCTGCGCGCCCTGGACACCCGAGAAACGCGGCCCCTGGGGAATCCGCCCGGTGCGGATCGCGGGCGGCGGCTCAGGCCGGGAGCACGGGCCACGGCACGTGACGGGAGACGTCCGTGAGGTTGAAGTCCTGCTGCGTGAACAGGTCGTCCAGTTGGTATTCGTCCACCGCCTCGATCACGAGCCGGTGGCCCTGACCCGCGTACGGTCCGCGCAGCACGTGGGAGTAGACGCAGACGCCGGTCGCGGTGTCCACCGCGATCCGCGTGGGACCCGGGGCGAGCGGGTGGTTCGCGGTCACGGGCCGGTAGCGCACGGTGGGCTCCACGGTCGCGCACCACACCCGGCGTTTGGCGAAGGCCCCGGCCACCACGGAGGACAACTGCGAGGGGCGCTGCTCCGGGAGGTAGGGCGGGGTGGGCGCGGGGCCCACGCATTCCACGGGGTCCAGGATCGCCTGCCAGCGCCCGCCCCCGAAGATCGGGTCCCCGTAGGCGGCCTCGGGGCGGCGGAGGACGAGGCCGTCGTCGTCGTAGACCGGTGAGACGAGCGCGGGAGGCAGCAACCAGGAGCGGGACGTGTCCGTGACGTAGAAGTCGTCCCGGGAGCGTTCGAGGGACGTACTCGCGTACAGCACGTCGCCCTGCAGTGTCTCCACGCGCACATCGGAGGGCCGGCGCAGCCACACGCGCACGGGGTGGGCGGCGGTGTCCGGATCCTCGCTCACCCAGTACAGCGTGAACCGCACCGTGTCCCAACGCCACGGGGAGGACCGGCACAGCGCGGCGAAGGACTCCTCGGACACGGTCGATCGGGCGGACCTGTTCTGCCAGGGAGCGATCATGGGCCCAGTCTACGAACCCGTTCTCCACACGGCTCGCAATCCATGACCCGCACCACAGCGGGGTGCCTAGGATGAGTTCATGCTTCAGCCCGACACTGCGGGCATCGGCGGATTCGTGGGGGCGCACCTGCAGGAAGCCACGGTCGGCGCACAGCTGGCCGCGGTGGCCTGCGCCCTGGCCGTCATGGTGCTCGCATGCACAGGAGTGTGGCTCGCCGCCACCGACATCCGATACCACCGCCTGCCGGGGCGGGTGGTGCGCCCGCTGTATCCCGTGACCGCCCTCCTGTTGGGCGCCTCCGCCGTTCTCGCCCACGACACCGTGCGCCTGTGGTGGATGCTGTGGGGTCTGCTCATCATGAAGGGACTCTTCCTGGCCCTGCGGTTGATCAACCCCGCCGGCATGGGAATGGGGGACGTGCGGCTCGCGGGGGTCCTGGGGCTGCTCACGGGATTCTCGTCCGTGACCCATACGGTGCTCGCGCTCGCGGCCACGTTCGTGCTGGCCGGGCTGTTCTGCGCCGTACTGCTGATCCTGCGCCGCGCCCGGGCGAGCAGTCGCATCCCCCTGGGGCCGTTCATGATCGTGGGAAGCTTGGGTGTCGTGGCGTTCCTGTGAACGCCGCCCGCGCAGTCGTACCCACCCAGGAGGAGACACCCGTGCCCGTTCCCGAGTTCATCGCCCACCTGCGCCTCAAGATCGATCACGACCTGTTGTGGTTGCCCGGGTGCACCGCCGTGGTCCTGCACGAGGGCCGGGTGCTGCTGGGGCGGCGCGCGGACAACGGGAACTGGGGACTGATCACCGGGATCGTGGAACCGGGGGAGGACCCCGGGGTCGCCGCGCGCCGCGAGTGCCTCGAGGAGACCGGTGTGGAGGTCACGGTGGACGAGCTCGTGCGGGTCAAGGCCGGGGACGTCGTCGAATTCCCCAACGGGGACCGCTGCCAGTTCCTGGACCACACGTTCCTGTGCAGTTACGTCTCCGGCGAGGCGCGGGTGGCGGACGACGAGTCCCTCCAGGTGGGGTGGTACTCACTCGACGACCTGCCCCCGATGCCCGAGCACCAGGCGGAGCGCCTGCGGGCCGCGCTGGCGTTCACGGGCCGCACGGAATTCGAACGCTGAGGCTGCACACTCCGCTCGGAGGTGCTCTGATGAGCACGAGATGGTTCTCATCTGATATTTTGGGCACGTGGGGTGGGTCACATCAGCCACTCCCGGGTCTCTGATGGGAGCAGCCATGCAGCAGGACACATCCGCCCAGGACGCCGTGACACTTTCCCAGGCCGTGCTGGGTGAGCTGGACATCCCGGTCCCCGGCTACGACCGTTCCCAGATCTCGGTCGGGATCGTGCATTTCGGCGTGGGGGGCTTCCATCGCGCGCACCAGGCCATGTACGTGGACCGCCTCATGAACGAGGGCAAGGACCTGGACTGGGGCATCTGCGGCATGGGTGTGCTCCCCGGGGACGCCGCGATGAAGCAGGTCATGGCGGAGCAGGATCACCTCTACACGCTCGTGCTCAAGCGCCCGGACGGGACCCTGGAACCGCGGGTCATCGGATCCATCGTGGACTACGTGTTCGCGCCGGCCGAGGCCGAGCAGGCCATGGCGCGGCTCACCGATCCCGCCACGCGCATCGTCTCGCTGACCATCACCGAGGGCGGGTACAACTTCAGCCAGGCCACGGGTGAGTTCGACGCCCAGAACCCGGCGGTGGCCCACGACCTCGAGCAGGCACGGGTCGCCACGCAGGGTGGAGAGGCCGAACCCCCGGCCACGGTCTTCGGACTCGTGGTCGAAGCACTGGCCCGACGGCGCGCCGCGGGTACCCGCCCGTTCACCGTCATGTCCTGCGACAACATCCAGGGCAACGGGGACATGGCCCGCCGCCAGTTCACGGCCTACGCCCGATTGCGTGCTCCCGAACTCGCGGAGTGGATCGAGCAGGAGGTGCCGTTCCCCAATTCCATGGTGGACCGGATCACGCCCGTAACCACGGACGCGGACCGCCTCATGGTCGCCCAACGGTTCGGGGTCCGGGACGCGTGGCCCGTGGTCGCGGAACCGTTCGCCCAGTGGGCGCTCGAGGACGCGTTCACCGACGGACGCCCCGCGTTCGAGGAGGTCGGCGTGCAGGTGGTCCCGGACGTGGAGCCGTACGAACTCATGAAGCTGCGCCTGCTCAATGTGAGTCACCAGGCCCTGTGTTACCCCGGATTCCTGGCCGGGTACGAGTACGCGCACGAGGTGTGCCAGGACCCCACGTTCGTCTCCTACCTGCTCGCGTACATGAACCGTGAGGCCACTCCCACGCTGCGTCCGGTGGACGGTGTGGAGCTGGACGCCTACAAGCACCAGCTGATCGAGCGCTTCGCCAATCCGCACGTGCGGGACACCCTCGCGAGGTTGTGCGCGGAATCTTCCGACCGGATCCCCAAGTGGTTGGTCCCGGTGATCAAGGACAACCTGGCCCACGGTCGCCCGGTCGAGCTCGGTGCCACGATCGTGGCCTCCTGGGCGCGCTACGCGGAGGGAACGGACGAGCACGGAGCACCCATCACCGTGGTGGACGGTCGGAAGGAACGTGTCATGGCGGCCGCGGCCCGGCAGTCCGAGGACGAGCTCGCGTTCGTGCGGGACACGGACCTGTTCGGGGATCTCGCGGACCACGAGGAATTCACCCGGCCCTATCTCGAGGCGCTGCGCAGCTTCCACGAGCGCGGGGCGCGCGCGACGATCGAGGACGCCGTCGCCCGGTTCGCGCGGTAGCCGGAGGACGTGCGAGACCGGTACGGCCTCACGGGTCGGCCCCGGTACCGGCATCGCGCCAGGGCACATGGGGGTGCGCCGGGGTGTCGGCGCTGCGGGAGTGCCGGCCCGCCGTCTCAGTCCGTCGGTTCCGGCCGCTGCTCCGTGGGGTCCGCCGCGAGCTCGGTCTCGAGGTTCGCGCGAGCGTCCCCGTACCGCTGCCGGAACCGCTGCGCACCGGTGTCCAAGGAGGGGTGCAACCGCCGCCCCACCGAACGCTCCCACTCCGGGAAGGACCCGGTAGCGACCCACGCTGCTTGCCGCGCGGCACCCAGCGCCACGTACTCGCCCGTGTCCGGCACGTCCACCGGCATCCCGAGGGTGTCCGGCAGGACGCTGCACAGCGCCTCGGACTTGGCGCCCCCACCGATCAGCAGGACCCGCTCGACCGCGACGTCCAGCCCGCGCAGCACGCTCAGGCAGTCCGCGAGTGAATTGGCCACGGACAGCACGGCGGCGCGCGCGAGGTTCTCCCGCGTGAGGGACGCGCGCGTCATCCCGTCCAGCCGACCGGTGGCCTTGGGCAGGTTGGGCGTGCGCTCGCCGTCGAAATACGGCAGCAATGTGAGGCCGCCGGCGTCCGACGCGCCGGACGTGGCCAGGCGCGTGAACTCGTCGAGCCCCACGCCCAGCAGCTCCGCCGTGGAGGTCATGACGCGCGCGGCGTTGATCGTGCACAGCAGCGGGAGGAACCGGCCCGTGGCATCCGCGAAGCCCGCCGTCACCCCGCTCGGGTCCCGTGGAGGTTCGGCACTGCACGCGAACACCGTGCCCGAGGTCCCCACGGAGATCGTGACCTCGCCCTCGCCCAGGCCCAGTCCCAGCGCGGCCGCGGCGTTGTCCCCGGCGCCGGGGCCCACGACGACGCCGCTGCCGCAGCCCCACTCCTCACCCAGCGTTCCCGCGGCCTCGCCCGCCGCCAGGACGCGGGGCAGCTGGGGAACGGCCCCGAAGTACTCCTGGAGCAGTTCGGGGCGGTACTGGTCGTGCGCGGCGTCGAAGTACCCCGTGCCGGAGGCGTCCGAGCGATCGGTGACGAACTCACCGCACAGCTGCAGGGTCAACCAGTCGTGGGGGAGCATGACGCGCTCCACCCGTGAGGCGGCCCCGGGGTCGTTCTCCCGCAACCACGCGAGCTTGGACAGCGTCATGGAGGGGACGGGCGCCATGTCCACGCGCTCCATCCACCACTCGGTCCCGTGCTCGGCGAGCATGCGCGCGGCCTGGGCTGCGCTACGGACGTCGTTCCACAGCAGCGCATCGTGGACGGGCTCACCGTGGCGGTCCACGGCGACCATGCCGTGCTGTTGACCGGCCACCGCCACGCCCACCACGTCACCGCGATCCGGGACCCCGGCGTCCCGCCAGGCGGTGCGCAGCGCGGCCAACCATGCCGCGGGGTCCACGCTGGTCCCGTCCGGGTGCGGGGCACTCGCCTGGGCGAGTGTCCGCCCGGTGCGCTCGTCCACCACCACGACCTTGCAGGACTGCGTGGAGGAATCGATGCCAACGACCGTGGTCATGGGGTCCTTTCCGTGGGAACGGGCTGGGTATGGGTGCGGCCGGGTGTCACTCGCCCTTGGCCGGATTGGCACGGGGGAGCAGGCCCTCGAGGGCGTTGCGCAGGGCGGCGTCGCACACGAGGTGGTCCACGAGACCGCCCCGGACGGCTGCCAGCACCGCGGGTGCGCGTTCCGCACCCGAGGCCACGGCCACCTTGCGGTGGGCGGCGCGCAGCTGCGCCACGCTCGCGGCGACGATCATCCCGCTCACGGGGGTGTCCAGTTCGTGGCCCTCGGCGTCCAGCAGATGCCCGGAGACCTCGGCGACGGCGCCCGCGCGCTGGGCGGCGCGAGCGACGTCGTCCGCGATCCGGGGCCACACCGTGGAGGTGTCGGGCGTCCACCCGCCCACGGCCAGCACGGCGACGTCGAGGGAATCTGCGCGCCGTAGCGTCAGTTCGATCTCGCGGGACTTCTTGAGCGAATCGGCCTGTTCCACCACGAGCGGTGCCCATAGCGGCCAGACCGAGCGACAGCGCAGGGACGCGAGCAGCCGTGGCGACTCCGCCGCGCGGTCGTCGGTGCTGAGGGCTCCCGCGAGTTGGATGACGTCGTTGTGCGGCAGCGCGGGTAGGTCATGGACCACGAGCTGCAGGGTGCGGGACCACGAGATCCCCAGGACGTCGTCGTCGTGCAGCACGCGCGTGATCTCCCGCGCCACGGCCTTGGCCAGCGCCTCCCGGTCCGCGGGCCACTGCGTGGAACCCACCGTGACGAGGCGTTGCAGCCCCGCGGTGCGCGCAAGATCCTCGTCCGAGTTCTCGAGCGGGACCGCGATCTCGATCCGGACGATCCCCGTGTCCTGTGCCTCCTGCAGCAGCGCGGCCACCTGGAAGCGAGAGAGCCCGGACTTCTTGCCGAGCGCGATCTTGGACGTGCCCTCCACGAAGTACTCGTGGGCCAGGTGCGCGAGCAGACGCTGGCGCTGGCCCGGGTCAGTGGGGGGCCAGGGGGCCGTGGTTGGCATGTTTCACCGCATCCGGGGTCATCATTCGTGCCCGAGGGCCTTGCTCATCTGAGTCTATATGACTAGCATCACATCACACTTGAGGAATGCCGTGATCTCAGATGAGATTCTGGGGCTCGACCGGTGATTCCTCCCGCGCATCACGTGCCCCGAGGACAAGGAAGATCATGAGTCGACGATTCACGGACCCACCCTGCGCCTCCGGCCATCCGCCCCGGCGGGGGCGGCATGGGACGCGCTGTTCGGCGTGGTGGCCCGCGGCCGCCGTCGCGGTGCTCACGGGTTTCACGCTCACGGGATGTGCCGCCGCCGCGGACGACACCACGGACCAGATCGTCGTGGCGATCGTGTCCAACCCCCAGATGCAGGACGCCATGCAGCTGCAGGACGAGTTCCGCAAGGAGCACCCCGGGGTGGACGTGAAATTCGTGTCCCTTCCGGAGAACGAGGCGCGGGCCAAGATCACCGCGTCCGTGGCCACGGGCGGCGGTGAGTTCGACGTGGTGATGATCTCCAACTACGAAACCCCCATCTGGGCCGAGAACGGGTGGATCGAGGACCTCCAGCCCTACATCGACCGCACCGAGGGCTACGACGACAAGGACTTCATCGGCTCCATCCGCACCGCCCTGAGCAAGGACGGGGACATGTACTCGGTCCCGTTCTACGGCGAGTCCTCGTTCCTGGTCTACAACAAGGAACTCTTCGAGAAGGCCGGGGTGACCATGCCCGAGAAGCCCACGTGGCCCCAGGTCGCCGAACTCGCTGCCAAGCTGGACGATCCGGCGAACGGTGTCTCGGGGATCTGCTTGCGCGGTCTGGCCGGCTGGGGTGAGGTCATGGCACCGCTGAGCACGGTCATGAACACCTACGGCGGTGGTTGGTTCGACGAGAACTGGAACCCCACCCTCACGTCCCCCGAGACCAAGGAAGCGGTCACCGAGTACGTGGACCTCGTGCGCACGCACGGTCAACCCGGTGCCGCGACGTCCGGGTACGGGGACTGCATCACCCGCTACAGCCAGGGCAACGCGGCCATGTGGTACGACGCGACCGCCATGGTCTCGGCGATCGAGGACCCGGCGTCCTCCACCGTGGCCCACAAGAACGGGTACGCACCCGCGCCCGTGATGAACACGGAAGCCGCGGGGTGGTTGTATAGCTGGTCGCTCGCGATCCCCACCACGTCCGAGCACAAGGACGCCGCATGGGACTTCGTGAGTTGGGTGACCGACAAGGAGTACATCAAGACCGTGGGTGAACGGTTCGGGTGGGAACGGGTTCCCCCGGGCTCGCGCTACTCCACGTACGAGATCCCCGAGTATCGCAAGATTTCCCAGGCCTACGCCCAACCGACCCTACGCGCCATGGACGGGGCGTCCCAGAAGACTTCCATGACGCACCCCGTCCCGTACGAGGGACTGCAGTTCGTGTCCATCCCCGAGTTCCAGGACCTGGGAACCCGGGTGGGACAGCAGATGTCGGCCGCGATCGCGGGGAGCACCTCGGTGGACGAGGCCTTGCAGCAGTCCCAGGAGTACGCGCAGCAAGTGGCCCGTACCTACCAGCGTGAAGAAGGGCAGTGACCGTGTCGTCCTCCTCGACCTCCACCCGCGTGCGCGCCCTGGCCGGCCCGCACGGTGCCGGCCGTTCGCCGGCCACCGGTGACGAGCGCCGTCGTCACGACGCGTGGTCCCGCAGGCTCCCGCTGCTGCCCGCCCTGATCTTCACGATCATCGCGACCCAGATCCCGTTCCTGATCACCATCTGGTACTCGCTGCGCTCGTGGAACCTGCTGAACCCCGCCTCGGACGTGTTCGTGGGCCTGGCCAACTACGCGGCGATCTTCACGGACAGCACCTTCCGCCAGGTGGCGCTGAACTCGGTGATCTACACCCTGGGGTGCGTCCTGGCCGCCATGGTGCTGGGCACCGTCTTCGCCCTGCTCCTGGACCGGAAGTTCCGGGGTCGGGGCATCGTACGGACCCTGTTGATCACCCCGTTCCTGATCATGCCGGTGGCCTCCGCGACCCTGTGGGGAGTGTCCATGTTCAACCCCACGTTCGGGCTGATGAACTGGCTGCTGGGGCTCGTGGGCATCCCGGCGATCGACTGGACCTCGTCCTACCCGGTGCTGTCCATCCTGATCGCGCTCGTGTGGCAATGGACGCCGTTCATGATGCTCCTCATCCTGGCGGGCCTGCAGTCTCAGCCCCGTGACGTCCTGGAAGCCGCCCAGATGGACGGCGCCACCCGGTGGCAGACGTTCGTGCATATCACCCTGCCGCACCTGCGCCGCTACATCGAACTGTCCGTCCTGCTGGGCGCGATCTACGTGGTCAACACGTTCGACCAGATCTACCTCATGACCGCCGGTGGTCCGGGCTCGAGCAGCGCGAACCTGCCCTACTACATCTACCAGCGCGCGTTCCTGGGCTTCGACATCGGCCAGGCGGCGGCCATGGGTGTGGTCGTGGTCATCGCCACCATCATCATCGCCAACTTCGCCCTGCGTCTGATCTTCAAGGGCTTCATGAGCACGGAGCAGAACTGATGAGCACCAGCACCGCAGCGTCCCCGGCCGGGACCCCCGCCGCCGCCCAGACCACCGCGCCGTCCCGCGCGCCGCGCCGTTCCCGCAGGAACTCTTCCGGGGCGGGCTCCGCGGCCCTGACCCTGTTCACATGGCTCGTCGCCATCGGGTTCTTCATGCCCGTCCTGTGGCTCGTCCTGACGTCCTTCAAGCAGGAGGCCGACGCCGCGTCCGACCCTCCCACGTTCTTCTTCGATCCCACGCTGGACCAGTACAAGGCGGTCTTCGAGGCCGGAGCGGGCGGGTACTTCTGGAACTCCGCGGTGGCGACCGTGGTCTCCACGCTGCTGGTGATCCTGTTGGCCGTTCCCGCGGCCTACGCGGTGAGCATCCGCCCCGTGGAGAAGACCCGGGACGTGCTGTTCTTCTTCATCTCCACCAAGATGCTGCCGGTGGTGGCCGTGATCATGCCCATCTACGTGGTCGCGGGCAAGCTCAAGGTGCTCGACAACGTGTGGACGCTCGTGTTCCTCTACACCGCCATGAACCTCCCGTTGGCGGTGTGGATGATGCGCTCGTTCTTCCAGGAGGTCCCGCGCGAGGTCCTCGAGGCCGCCCAGATGGACGGTGCTTCCCTGATAACCACCATGCGCTCGATCCTGATCCCCATGGTCACCCCGGGCATAGCCTCGACCGCGCTGATCTGCGTGATCTTCGCGTGGAACGAGTTCTTCTTCGCGCTAAACCTCACCGCCGCCGAGGCCGCGACCGCACCCATCATGCTCGTGTCCACCATGACGAGCGAGGGCCTCTATCTGGCCCGGCTCTCCGCCGCGAGCGTGCTGGCGTCCCTGCCCGTGGTGGTGGCCGGGTGGATCGCCCAGAAGCAGCTGGTTCGCGGTCTGTCGATGGGCGCCATCAAGTAGCCGACGGCGCTCGGGCTCAGGGCGTGACGATCGCCTTGAGGGCCCCCGGAGAGGTCCCCGCGGTCAAGGCCGCGGGGACCTCGTCCAATGTGTGCCGGGAGGTCACGAGGGCGTCCAGGTTCACGTCCCCGGAGGCCGCCAGGGCGATCGCGGTGGGCCACGTGTTGGCGTAGCGGAAGATGCCCGTGAGCTGTAGTTCCCGTTCCTGTAGGAGCGGAACGGGAACGGACAGGGTGTCCGAGCCCATGCCCACGAGCACGATCCTGCCGCGTGGGGCCACGCGGCGCATGCCCGCGAGGATCGCGGCCTCCGCACCGCTCGCATCCACCAGGGCGGTGTACCCGGAACCGGGGAACGGGTCCGAGTCCGGGGGAGCGGACGCGACCGCGAAGGTGTCGGTGGCGCCGTAGGCCTCCGCGACCCGCAACCGGTCCTCCCGAGTGTCGGTGACCACCACGGCCACGGCCCCGGCCAGCCGGGCACACCGTGCCACGAGCAGACCCACGGGGCCCGCGCCGCTGACCAGGACGCGGTCGCCCAGCGTCACGTTCGCGGCGCGCACCGCGCTCACGGCCACGGACAGCGGCTCCAGGAGGGCGGCGGCGTCGTCGGACACGGAATCCGGGACGGGGTGCGCGAAGGTCGCCGGGTGGACGGCGTACTCGCTGAACACACCGTCCACGGGGGGAGTCGCGAAGAAGCGCACCGCGGGATCCAGGTTGTAATGTCCGCCCAGCGTCTCGGGGGAGAAGGCCGAGGGGACGCCGGGTTCCAAGGACACGCGCTGGCCCGGGTGGCGATCCGTGACCTCGGAACCCACGGCCACCACCGTGCCGGACGGTTCGTGGCCCAGCACGAGCGGTTGCTCGACCACGAAGCTACCGATCCGCCCGTGCTCGAAGTAGTGGGTGTCCGATCCGCACACGCCCACGGACGCGATCCGTACCAGCACGTCGTGCGGTCCGGGGCGCGGGACGGGTCGGCGCTCCACGTGGATCTCGCCCGGGGCGCTCAGGACGCTCACGCGCATCTCGGTGGGGATCTGGAAGGAGGTGTCGCTCACGGTGTCGTTCTCCTCGTCGGTTCGGAAGGGGTCCGGGCACCGACGGCTGAGCGGAGCCCGCGGCGTGGGATCAGTCGGGCAGTCGCAGGCCCGTGGTGGTGTCGAACAGGTGGGCGCGCTCGGGATCGGGGGCCACCCACACGGTGGTCTCCACGCGCGGTGGCTGCCGACCGTCCACGCGGATCACGAGTGGGCTCGCATCCGCCTCGGTGTTCAGGCCGGTGTTAGGAACGGTGTCCTCGTCCTCGCCGTGGGACGTGGCCACGGGGGTCACGTGCTGGGCGGTGCGCTGGTCCAGGTGACCGTATACGTACGCGTCCGCGCCGAGCTCCTCGACGACGTCCGCGACCACGGCCAGTCCGTGACCCTCGGAGGAGATCACGAGGTCCTCGGGGCGCACCCCCACGGTGACCTCGGGACCCGTGAGCGCCTCCCGCGCGGCCGGACTCAACTGCCAGGACAGCGTTCCGAGTTCCACGGTGTGCTGGGGGCTCACGGTGGTGCGGAACAGGTTCATGGCGGGCGAGCCGATGAACCCGGCGACGAACTCGTTGGCCGGGCGGTCGTAGAGTTCCCGCGGGGTGTCGACCTGCATGAGGCGGCCGTCCTTGAGCACCGCGACCCGGTCACCCATGGTCATGGCCTCGGTCTGGTCGTGGGTCACGTACACCGTGGTCACGCCCAGCCGGCGGGTCAGGGACGCGATCTGGGTGCGGGTCTGGACACGCAGCTTGGCGTCCAGGTTGGACAGCGGCTCGTCCATCAGGAACACCTGGGGCGAGCGCACGATCGCACGGCCCATGGCCACGCGTTGCCGCTGGCCACCGGACAGGGCCTTGGGTTTGCGTTCCAGGTAGTCGGTGAGGTCCAGGATCCTGGCCGCCTCCTCGATGCGCTGGTTGCGCTCGGACTCGGGAACCTTGGCAATCTTCAGGGCGAATCCCATGTTGTCCCGCACGCTCATGTGCGGGTAGAGCGCGTAGTTCTGGAACACCATGGCGATGTCCCGGTCGCGGGAGGCCACGTGGGTGACGTCCTCACCCCCGATCCGGATGGCGCCGTCACTGACGTCCTCGAGGCCCGCGAGCATGCGCAGGGTTGTGGACTTGCCGCAGCCCGAGGGTCCCACGAGGACCAGGAACTCCCCGTCGGCGATTTTCAGACTGAGATCGCTGACGGAGGGGCGTTCGGCGCCCGGGTAATGACAGGTGACGTGTTCGTACTGCACGCTCGACATGGCGATCCTCTTTCCCGGCAGGCACGTGCCGGACGATCCGTGGGAGAAAAGGGGCACAAAAGTGAAGTGCTTCACTCTCAGATGTGAGCATATCCGTCGCGTGTGATTCACACCACCCTGGTGGTTCGCGACCCGGATATGGCGAAGGCCCCGGGTAACCAGGGGTCCCCGGGGCCTTCGGGACGCACGGGCCGAGCGGCGTCGTCGCCCGGGCCGAAGAGCGGGTCAGGCATCCGGCTCGGAGCGTGGGTCAGTTGCGCGGGACCGCCGCGCCGGTCAGCCGCGCGGGATGTTGCGCAGGTTGGAGCGGGCCATGGAGACGGCCTCACCGACGCCGCGGTTGAGCACGATGCGGGACATCGCTGTGGCGAAGCCGAAGACCTGGTCCTTCTTGATCTCCGGGGGGATGGACAGGGCGTTGGGGTCGGTGATGACCTCCACCACGGACGGGCCCTGGTGGGCGAGTGCGGTGGTGAACGCGGACTCGAGGTCCTTGGGCTTCTCCACCCGGATGCCCTGCATGCCCATGGCGGTTGCGATCTGCGCGTAGTTCGCCTGGGGTACGTCCACGCCGAAATCCGGTAGCCCGTCCACGAGCATCTCCAGCTTGACCATGCCCAGCGTGGAGTTGTTGAACACCACCACGGTCACGGGCAGATTGTAGGTCGCCAGCGTCAGCAGCTCGCCCATGAGCATGGAGAGCCCGCCGTCGCCCGACATCGAGATGACCTGGCGTCCCGGATGGGCCAGCTGCGCGCCGATCGCCTGCGGCAGGGCGTTGGCCATGGACCCGTGCAGGTAGGAGCCCAGGATGCGACGAGTGCCGAGCGGGTTGATGTAGCGGGCGCTCCACACGTTGCACATACCGGTGTCCGCGGTGAACACGGCGTCCTCGGCGGCCACCTGGTCCAGGATGGACGCGGCGTACTCGGGGTGGATAGGCGTGATCTTCTCGACCTTGCGGGTGTACGCACCCACGGCCTTGTTCATGAGCTTGTCGTGCTTGGCCAGGGTCTTGTCCAGGAACGAGCGGTCGGACTTGACCGTGAGCTCGGGTAGCAGCTTGAGGATCGTGGATTTCACGTCACCGTGCACGGGGATGTCCACGCCGGTCCGGCGCCCGATCACGGTGGGATCGGTGTCCACCTGGATGGTGGTGACGTCCGGGAGGAACTGGTCGTACGGGAAGTCCGTGCCGAGCATGACCATCACGTCCGCGTCGTGCAGCCCCTCCGCCGCGGCGCCGTAGCCCAGCAGCCCGGTCATGCCCACGTCGAACGGGTTGTCGTACTGGATCTGGTCCTTGCCGCGCAGCGAGTGGCCCACGGGCGCCTTCAAGGTGTCTGCGAGGGCAATCACCTCGTCGTGGGCGCCGGCCACGCCGATGCCCGCGAAGATCGCGACCTTCTTGGCCGAGTTCAGGGCCTGGGCCATGCGCTCGACCGTCTCGTCCGAGGGGACCACGGCGCTCGGTGCCGGCACGGCGAACGGGCGGGCTTCCACGGCGGCGTCCGAGTCCGCGAGATCGCCCGGCAGCGTGACCACGGAGACGCCCGGGCTGGTGACGGCGAACTGGATCGCGGAGCTCACCACGGCGGGGCACTGCTGCGGGGTGCTCACCAGCTCCGAGTACACGGAGCACTCGGTGAAGATCCGGTCCGGGTGGGTCTCCTGGAAGTACTCGGAGCCGATGTACTGCGAGGGGATGTGGGAGGCTATGGCCAGTACGGGCGCACCGGAGCGGTTGGCGTCGTAGAGCCCGTTGATCAGGTGCAGGTTGCCCGGCCCGCAGGAGCCCGCGCACACGGCGAGCTTGCCGGTCAGCTGAGCCTCAGCGCTCGCTGCGAACGCACCGGCCTCCTCGTGGCGCACGTGCACCCAGTCGATCCCACCCTTGGCGGAGCCGCCGGTGCGGCGCACGGCGTCCACGATGGGGTTCAGGCTATCGCCCACCACGCCGTAGATCCGTTCCACACCTGCTTCCACTAGCTGCTGGACGATCTGCTCTGCAAGTTTCACACTGTCTCCTCGGGGGAACGGCCCGCCGCGGGAGCACCCGGGCTGGCATCACGAATGTCTCTGCCACCCAGGGTAGTCCCGGATCCTTGCGGTCAAAGAGATCTGTGGGCAACGGAACACCGGTGCGTGCGGCGTCCCACGAGGGCCCCGCGGCCGCTCGGTCCCGCGCCGCCGCGCGATCGCCCCGTACATGACATGATGGAGCCCGTGAGCATTCGCACACTTACCCCGTCCGATCGTGAGCCCACCGTGTCCCATGCGGGGACCACGGCGCCGCAGTTCCACGTGCATCTGAGCGGCCGCGGGAACGCGGGAGCGCCTCGGGCTATGTCGCGCATCAGCGGGGCGGTGGGGGAACACCCGGGTGCGGGTGCTCGAACCGTGGCACGGGCGCAGCGTTCCTGCGCCGTGGCCGGCGCCACCGGGGTCTCCCGGTGCGCGGCCTCCTCACCCCGGAAGGCGTGACCTTCCGTAGGACCTCCCCGACCGCTCGGCGGTCAGGAGGTCCCCGCCGCGACGAAGAACTCGGCCACCCGGTGAACGGGTGGCCGAGTTCTGCCGTTGACGGGGTGCCGCGAGCACGCCCCTGTTTCCCGGGGCGCTCACCGGGGGCCGGTGAGCGCCATACGGGACGAGCGGATCAGTGCTTGCCGGTCATCGTGGTGACGTCCAGGGCCTTGTCCAGCTGCTCCTCGGTGAGCTTCTCGCCGTCCACGTAGCCGAGCTCGATGGTGGCCTCGCGCACGGTGACCTTGTTGGCCACGGCGTGCTTGGCGATCTTCGCGGCGGCTTCGTAGCCGATGGCCTTGTTCAGCGGGGTCACGATCGAGGGGGAGGCCTCGGCCAGGAAGCGGCAGCGATCCTCGTTGGCCTGCAGCCCGTCCACCATCTTCTCCGCGGCCACGCGGGAGGAGTTGGCGAGCAGACGGATGGACTCGAGCAGGTTCGCGGCCATCACGGGGATGCCCACGTTCAGCTCGAATGCGCCGTTGGTGGAGGACAGCGCCACGGTGGTGTCGTTGCCGATCACCTGGGCGGCCACCTGGATGGTTGCTTCGCAGATCACGGGGTTGACCTTGCCCGGCATGATCGAGGATCCCGGCTGCAGGTCGGGGATGTGCAGCTCGCCCAGGCCCGTGTTCGGCCCTGAACCCATCCAGCGGATGTCGTTCATGATCTTCATGTACGAGTACGCGATGTTGCGCAACTGTCCTGAGGCCTCCACCAGCCCGTCGCGGTTGGCCTGCGCCTCGAAGTGGTTGCGGGCCTCCGTGAGGGGCAGACCGGTCTCCTCGGAGAGCAGCTCGATCACACGCGCGGAGAAGCCGTCCGGGGTGTTGATCCCGGTACCCACGGCCGTGCCGCCCAGCGGCACCTCGGCCACGCGCGGCAGGGACGCGTCGATGCGCTCGATGCCGTAGCGCACCTGGGCGGCCCAGCCGCCGAACTCCTGACCCAGGGTCACGGGGGTCGCGTCCATGAGGTGCGTGCGCCCGGACTTCACGACGTCCTTGAACTCCGAGGCCTTCTTCTCCAGGGAGATCGCGAGCACGTCCATGGCCGGCTTGAGGTCGTTGATCAGCGCGTTGGTCACGGCCACGTGCACCGAGGTGGGGAACACGTCGTTGGAGGACTGGGACGCGTTGACGTGGTCGTTGGGGTGGACCTCCACGCCCTCGGACTCGAGGGAGCGCGTGGCCAGGGTCGCGAGCACCTCGTTGGTGTTCATGTTGGAGGAGGTCCCCGAGCCGGTCTGGAAGACGTCGATCGGGAAGTGCTCGTCGTACTGGCCAGAGGCCACGGCGTCCGCGGCGTCGCGGATGGCCTGGGCGCGCTGGGCGTCGAGGACACCCAGTTCCTCGTTGGCCGTGGCGGCGGCCTTCTTCACCTGCGCGAGCGCCTTGATGTGCTCGCGTTCCAGGGTGGTGCCGGAGATCGGGAAGTTCTCCACGGCGCGCTGGGTCTGGGCTCGGTAGAGCGCGTTCTTGGGGACGCGGACCTCACCCATGGTGTCGTGTTCGATGCGGTACTCGGTGTTTTCTGCCATGGCCCACAGTTTAGGCCCACGGCCCCGTCCTCAGCCTTCGCGGTCGCCGTACTACCGCGGTGCGGAGGACGACGACGCCGTGTGCCCGGGAGCGCGCGGCGTCGTCGTCATTCAGCAGGGCATGGGAGGTGAGATCCGGGAGGGGGACTCACGCGTCCCGGAACGCCGGGTCGTTGCTGTAGACGAGGTCCGCCTGGCCGTCCGAGAGGTGGTAGAACACGCCGACCACGGCGGCTTCGCCCCGGGAGACCGCGCCGGAGATCGCCGCGGACTGGTCGAGCATGCGCGCCGCGGTCTGCTTGGTGTGCTCCACGACCATGTCCTGTAGGTCCGTGTGGCCCTGCCTCCGGGCCTCGAGCACCGACGGCGTGATGCGCTCCACGAGGTCCCGCTGGAAACCGCGGGGCAGTTCCCCGGATTCCACGGAGGCCTTGGTCGCGGTCACGGCGCCGCACGAGTCGTGGCCGAGCACCATGATCAGCGGCGTGCCGAGGACCTCGATCGCGTACTCGAGCGTGCCCAGGACGGCGTTGTCGATCACCTGGCCCGCGGTGCGGATCACGAAGGCGTCGCCGAGCCCGAGATCGAAGATGATCTCCGCGGCCAGGCGGGAGTCGGAGCACCCGAAGATCACCGCGAACGGCTTCTGGGACTGCGCGAGGTCCTTGCGGCGCTGGGCGTCCTGGTGGGGGTGCAGGGTGTCACCCGAGATGAACCGGGCGTTGCCCTCCCGCAGTTTCCGCCAGGCCCCCAACGGGGTGCGGGGTGTGTTCTCCACGGCAGACGGCTGAGTGCTCACGCTGATCTCCAAATCTCGAAGGCACGATGGCTGGGCCGGGTCGGCTCGCTCGGGTCCTAGACTAGCCCCGGTTCCGGGACCTCGGTTCGACGGCGTCGCTGCGCCCGGTCCCGCTGCCCGGCGTCACTGCCCGGACACGGCCCCCGCGACGTGCTCGAACTCGGCGCTCGGGGCCTGGCCGCTGAGCACCACCGTGGAGTCCTTGAGCTCACCGACCCACGCGGTGAACTCGTCCTGCTTGCCCGACGCGTCACGGTGATGGATCTGCCATGTGATCCCATTGACCGTGCGCTCGTCCGTGGGCGGGATCAGCTGGGTGCGCTGCGCGAGCCACGTGGGATTGGACCGGGCGGTCTGCGCCATGTCCACCAGGTGGTAACCGGGGGAGAGGAAACCCACGTTCCACAGGGGGACGCCGTCCTGGGACTGCGCCTCCCAGCGCGCGTAGTTGGCGCTCCACCCGTCCCCCAACGCCGGGGCCGCGGGGGTGAACGGGGCCTGGTCACCCGCAAAGCGCGCCTCCTCGCTCACGTCCACATGTGCTCGGTAGGGCTGGGCATCGGGCTTGGGCTGCAACCACAAAAACGGCAACAACAGGAGGATGAGCACGAGCATGGAGATGACCATGCCGCGGATGGGTGCGTTGATCCGCGAGGCCTGCTTGCGGGTGAGCTGCGGGACCGGCGCCTGACCCGCGTCCGGGGTGGCGGCGTCGTCGGCCGCGGCGGAGGCGGGCGCGGCGTGCGCGTCGCGGGGATCGGGGGAGGACCCGGCACCGGGACCGGAAGCGGAAGAACTCACGGACCCATTGTGCCGTGCTCCCGGGGACCGGCCCAATCCTGGGAACCCGAGGATATGCTGGACGTACGTGTCATGGTGGTGCCGCCGGGGCCCGGCAGGCGGCCACCGGGGCGACCCGAAACTCGAATGTGAGGAACAACGTGGCAGAAGCGACCCAGCAGAGCAGAGCGGGCAATGTGGCGGACCGGAATTTGGCCTTGGAACTGGTGCGGGTCACGGAGGCCGCCGCGATCGCGGGTGGCCACTGGGTGGGCGCCGGTGACAAGAACAGCGCGGACGGCGCGGCCGTGGACGCCATGCGTTCGTTCCTCTCCACCGTGGACTTCAACGGCACCGTGGTGATCGGTGAGGGCGAGAAGGACGAGGCCCCCATGCTGTTCAACGGCGAACAGGTGGGCGACGGCAAGGGCCCGGCTTCGGACGTCGCCGTGGACCCCATCGACGGCACCCGGCTCACCGCTCTCGGCATGAACAACGCGCTAGCCGTGATCGCCGTGGCGGACGGCGGCTCCATGTTCGACCCCTCCGCGGTGTTCTACATGGACAAGCTCGTGGTGGGCCCCGAGGCCGCCGATCTCGTGGACCTGCGCCTGCCCGTCAAGCAGAACGTGCACCTCGTGGCCAAGGCCAAGGGTGTCAAGGCCAACCAGGTCACCGTGTGCGTCCTGGACCGCCCCCGCCACCAGGGCCTCGTGGACGAGATCCGCGCGACCGGTGCCCGCACCCGCATGATCCTCGACGGGGACGTCGCCGGGGCGATCGCCGCGTGCCGTGAGGGCACCGGCGTGGACATCATGATGGGCATCGGCGGCACGCCCGAGGGCATCGTGACCGCGTGCGCCGTCAAGGCCACCGGCGGTGTGATCCAGGGCCGGCTGGCCCCCACGGACGACGCCGAGCGGGAGAAGGCCGCCGCCGCAGGACTCGACGTGGATCGGATCCTCACCACGGACGAGCTCGTGACGTCCGACAACTGCTTCTTCGCCGCCACGGGCATCACCGACGGCGACCTGCTGCGCGGTGTGCGCTACCGCGGGCGCACCATCACCACCCAGTCCATCGTGATGCGTTCGCGTTCGGGCACGGTGCGCATGGTCGAGGCCGAGCACCTGGCCAAGAAGTGGGAGAAGTACGAGCGCAACCAGGGCTGATCCCCGACACTCTCTACACACCGCGCGCGTGTTCACCCCGGTCGGGGAGGGCACGCGCGCGGTATGTGCCCGGCTATGCTGGAACGCGTTGTGGGCCTGAGGAGAGGAAACCCCGTGGCGCTGAGCGTGACCCCCTGCGGAAATCGGAAGACCTGGGACGCCCGGGTCCGTGTCACGGGCGGACACCCCGAATTGCTGTGGGGCATCGGTGACGCCGAGGCCCTGACCGCGCAGGACGCCAGGGTCGAACGCGTGGCCGTGGATCGGGGTCAGCAGACCGTGGGCTACAGCCAGTTGGTGATCCTGCGGGAGGACCTGCACACGGTGGTGGACGCCCGGTCCCTGCACGTCAAGAATCCGCGCCACCTCACGGAGGTCCTGGCCGCGTTGCAGGACCACGCCCGCACGGCACACGAGGCCGCCGTGTTACGGGTGAGCCCGGACACCGACGCCACCCCCGAACTCACCGAGCTGCTCACCGGCGCGGGCTACCGCCGCGCGGACAAGCCCCGCAAGGGGGAGGCCGGACCGCGTCACCTCGTGGTGCGACTGGGCGAGACCGAGGGTGAGCTGTCCAAGCGGTTGTCGGACGACACGCTGCAGCGCTGCCGCGCCGGGCTGCGTGATTCCGGCGTGCGGGTGCGCCGGGTGCGCGCCTCGGACCGCGATCTGTCCAACGTGGGTCTGCGCAGTGAGTACATCCGTGAACTGTTACGCGCCGTGGGGGAGAACTCCGTGTTTCTCGTGGCCACCGAGCACCTCGAGGATGGGACGGAGACCGCCCTGGGGTACCTGTGGTTCGTGCACACCGGGGAATCCGCCATGATCTACCGGCTGGGTTTCACCGATCGCGCCCGCCAGCTGGGCGTGGACGACGCCCTCCTGCTCACGGGCCTGGTCCAACTGCAGCAGCGCCAGGTGCACAAGGTGCTCGCGGGGGACCCCGACCGGCCCTCGCAACCCATGGTGTTGCGCGAGCTCGCGACCGAGGAGCACGAGGCCCCCGGCACGTGGGAGTACCCGCTGCTCGGCGAGTTCCAGGTGGCCGGCCGTGTGGAGAAGACCCGGCGCCGGTTCCTGGGCAGACGCTCGAAGAACGCGGCCCCCGACGACCTGTTGCCGGAGCAGCCCGCGGTCCGCGACGACGCCGCACCCGAGCCGACGACGTCGGCCGCGGCCCCCCACAACGTGCCCCAGCCGGCACGCGCCGGGAACGCGACTGCCGGGTCCGCGGCTTTCGAGGGCTCGCCCGTCGAGCCATCCGACAGTCTTACCGCAGCGCGGTCCCGTGAGGACGACGCCGCGCCGTCCTCCCGGACGAGCCCCGGGGTGGACGCCGATCCGGATCTGGTGCGCTCCGCGGATCAGCTCCCGGGCGGTACATCGAAGGACTCCGGGGCGACCCGTTCACCACGCTCGGCGCGGGGCGGCATGATCACGGGCATGCTTCCGGGCCCGCTGGCCCGCCGCAAGCGGACCGCGCAGTCCACCGGCACACCGGTCACCGGAACCCCGAGCACGGACGGGGACACGCAGAGCGCTTCGCGGCGTCAGAGCGCGGCCGCCGGACTGCTGCGTCGCGCCGTCGAGGAGGGCCGGGCGGCGGTCCGCGACGCCGCCCGCTGGTGAACGGGTCCTGACCTGCGGCGCACGCCGTGGACGGTGTGGACGACTCGCGCGAGCCGAGGCGCGCGGCGCGAAGAGGGCCGTGCCTGGCCGCACGGCGCGGCCGGGACGAGACGTGCCCGCCCGGGAGACGAGCCC
>NZ_DDIY01000006.1:149913-194931 GCF_002338785.1 Kocuria sp. UBA1838
ACGAGCCCCGCCCGCCCGGGACGAACTCTGCCGGCGCGGGGTGGGACTACTTGCGGCCCGAGACCACGTTCGCGGCGCGCGCGACCAGCGACCGCGGGAGCACGCCCGTGAGGGCGTCCAGGACGTAGTACGCGCGCGGGAACACGAGCCGGGACCGCTTCTTGTCGAGTGCCGTGAGCGTCGCGGCCACGAGGTCGTCCGGATTCGCGGAACGGCCCAGCTCGATGGCCTGCGCATTGGCGACCGTGAAGAACTGGGTGTCCACGGGACCGGGGTTAACGCTCAACACGTGTACGCCGTGCTTGCGGGCCTCCACACCCACGGCGAGGCTGAAGCGGTCCACGAACGCCTTGGACGCGCTGTACGTGGCCATGGACGGCAGGGGCTGGAAGCTCGCCACGGACGCGATGTTCACGATCGCGCCGTGCCCCGCGGCGGTCATGGCACCCAGGGCGGTGTGGGTCAGCGTCATGAGGGCCCGGACGTTGACCGTGAGCTCCTCGATCTCGTGGTCCAGGTCCAGGTGGGCGAACTCGCCGTGACTGCCGAAGCCCGCGTTGTTGATCAGCAGGTCCACGGGGTTGCGTTCCAGCACGTCCACGATGGTGTCGATTCCCTCGGTGGTCCCGAGGTCCGCCACGACGATCTGCGCGGTGCCGCCCGTGGCGGTCTGGGACAGTTCCGTGAGCTTCTCGGTGCTGCGGCCCGTGAGGATCAGGCCGTAGCCGCGCTCGTGCAGGGCATGGGTGAAGGAACGTCCGATGCCACCGGTGGCACCCGTGATCAGGGCTGTGCGAGTCATGCGCCCACCCTACGCTCGCGCAGGGTGCGCAGTTTGCCCCGGGCCGCCCCGAGGGTCTCACGGCCCGCACGCACCGCACCGTAGGCGGTGTAGCCCGCGCGGGAGACCGGCAGGTCCCACGTCCCCGGGTAGGACACGGGCTCGCCGCCGAAGGACTTCTTGAAGGACGTGAAGCCGTGCCACTCGTGTTCGGGCCCCGCGCCCTCGGGAGCGGTGCCGAAGAGGTCGAACCACGTGAGCCCCTTCTCCTTGGCGTCCATGATCATGGTCACCACGAGCGGGATCCCCGCCGAGAGCTTCCGGTGGGTCTGGTCCGTGGCCGCGTGCGCGTAGGTGCGGGTGTCCTCGGAGTCGTACACGAGCGAGGCCGCGATCGGCTCACCGTCCAGCTTGGCGAGGTAGAGGCTCGCGGCACCCGCGGGCATGAGCGATTCCGCGACGGCCCGCAGGTAGTCGTCATGCTGCCGATTGAAGTTGCGCCGCTTGGCGGTCGCGTCCAGGAAGGTCAGCAGGTACCGCACGTCCGCGGGATCCTCGGAGCGCTCGATGCTCACGCCCTTCTTGTGGATGTTGCGGTAGAGATTGCGGTTGGTGGACTTCATGTCCTTGAGCAGGTCCTTGGCGTCCTTGCGCAGGTCGATCAGCTGGGTGTGTCCCGGTTGCACCTGGCGCGGCGCGAGCTTCATGCCTCGCCGCTTGAGCGATGCCTCCGGGGTCTCCAGACCGTCCACCGGGTGACCGTTGATCGGCTCCACGCGCACGAACCAGCACCGGTGCGCCTCGGCCTGCGCCGTGAGGTCCGCCAGAGCGGCGTCGAACGTGTGCGGGGAGTCCGCTTCGGGGCCGTACGGGCAGTACAGGTACCGTCCGGTGCGCCCGCCCTCGACGGTCGCGAGGTACCGCCAGCCCGGCCCATTCGCCTGGATCACGCGGTGTCCGATGCTTTGCTGAAACCGTGCCCATTCGGGGGACTGCAGGATGTTCGCCACGCCCTCAACTGTACCGAGTGCGCGGTCCCGGGGCGCCAGGTCAGGGGACCGAGCACGTCCCGTTCGGCGACAACTGCTCCTGCGCCGGTACCTTGAGCGCGGCGGGCACGACCACGGCCGTCCCGACGCCCGCACCGCCGCCCAGCGCGGACACCCCGCCCGTTCGCGCCGCACCCTGGGAACCCACGGTGCCGGGCGTGTCGGCGGACGGCACCGCTGCGTCGCCGCGCGCGCCCCCGGCGGCCTGGGCGTCGTCGCCGTTCGCGTTCGCCAGGACCCGGGAGACGTCGGACTGGAATTGCGCGTAGTCCGGATAGGTGGGGAAGGACTGGTCGTAGTAGGGAGGACCCGCCGCGTACGCCTGCAGCTCGTGGTCCTTGGCCTTCGTGGCCACGGTGACCATGGAGCCGATCGAGGACTGCGGGATGTCCGTCTCGAGGATCTGCTGGCCAGAGCTCGCGAGCTCGTCGAACTTGGTGGCCACCGCGACCGGGTTCAGCTGCGCGAGCATCGCGGCCTGGACGCAACGCTGCCGGGCCTGGCGGTCGTAGTCCGTGGCGCCCTCGCGGGAGCGGGCGTACCACAGGGCGTGGTAGCCGTCCATGTGCTGGGTCCCGGGCTCGATCCACCCCAGGATGGGGTTCTTCAGCCCCGTGTCCAGGTTGGTCCCGCCGCCGATCGGTACGCGGCCACCCACGTTGATGTCGATCCCGCCGAGCGCGTCCACGAGGGACGCGAAGCCGTCCATGTCGATCAGCGCGTACGCCTGGATCTTCAGGCCCGTGACGCCCTCGGCGGCCTCCTTGGTGGCCTGCGCCCCGGGATCGGCGACGTCCGGGTAGAGGTCCTTGTGGTTCTGCATCACGTCCGTGTAGACGGCGTTCATGATGCACTCGTCCCCGCAATTGAACCCCTCGGGGTAGACCGCGTTCATGGGGGAGTCCGCCGGGAACGGGACGTTCTGCAGGTTGCGGGGCAGGGAGATCGTGACCGTCTGCCCCGAGGAGGCGTCGATGCTGAGCACCGTCATGGAGTCCGGGCGGCGGCCCTCGCGGTCGTCACCGGCGTCACCGCCCATGAGCAGGATGTTATAGCGCCCGTCCTCCGGGGCGAACGGCATGCCCCCGCCGAAGATATCTGAGACCGCGTTGCGGGCCACGGAGACCAGGTGCGCCGCGTAGCCGAGTCCCCCTCCGGTCAGGAGCATCGCGAGCACGGTCACGAGCACCACGGCCCGGCGCATCCCGTCCCCGAGCAACCCGGGTCTGATCAGGCGCAGCGTGTCGAACCACAACAGCACCCACCCGATCGCGAGCGCCACGAGGCCGTACATGAGCACCGCGGAGGTCACGGTGTTGGTCAGCAACCAGATCAGCGCGCTGCGCCACACGACCCACAACAACAGGGCGGCGAGCACGAGCGCCCACACCACGGCGGTCACGCGCACGGCGATCCGCCCCAGGCCGCGTCGGCCCGCCACGAGTTGCGCGGAACCGGGCACGAGCAACGTGGTACCCAGCAGCCACCAGGCGCGCTTGGTGCGGGTGGCGGGTGCAGCGAACCGGGGACTCCTGAGGGGATCCCCCACGCGGGAACGCGATCGTCGCGGCCCGTCGCCCGGGTGGCGCTCGGCGGTGGCGCCCGCGGGCGGCTCGTCCGATGCGGTGTGGGAGCCCGACGCCACGCTCTCGTAGGCCTTGGTGGCCGTGGGATGGGGGGCGGCGTCGTCGGGCCGGTCGCTGGATCCGTTCACGTGCAACTCCGTGCTGAAGGGGAAGTCGGTGTTGCGACGGGCCATGGGTGCGGGCCCGCCGGGCCGGGATCCATCAGAGGAGAACGGATCCCGACCCGATCATTGTGCCTTGTCCGCCTGGGTCCGGGCCGACAATGCACCCCGAAGGGGGTGGCGCTCAGTCCTGGGAGGCGGTTCCGCGGCTCACAGCGTCACGCAGCACGGAGCCCTTCCGGTGCGCCGCCTCCGAGAGCTCCTGTGCGAAGTCCCGCAGTCGTTCCCGCAGGTCCTGCCCGGACGCGTCCGACGCCGATCCCAGCACCCGGGCGGCGAGCAGACCGGCGTTGCGGGCGCCGTTGATCGACACCGAGGCCACGGGAACCCCCGCGGGCATCTGTACGATTGACAGCAGGGAATCCATGCCGTCCAGGGTCTTCAACGCCACGGGCACCCCGATCACGGGCAGCGGCGTGACGGACGCGAGCATGCCCGGCAGGTGGGCGGCACCGCCGGCCCCGGCGATGATGACCCGCAGGCCACGCTCGTGGGCGGTACGGCCGTACTCGAGCATCTCGGTGGGCATCCGGTGCGCGGAAACCACGTCCGCCTCGTACGGGACCCCGAGTTCCTCGAGGGCCTCGGCCGCGGCCCGCATGGTGGCCCAGTCCGAGTCCGAGCCCATCACGAGACCCACGCGCGGGGCCTCGTCCTGACCGGACGGGACCGCACCCCACGGTTGCCGCTCGGGAGCATCGCTCACGTCGGTGGGTCGCACCCCGCGGTCCTCGCCGTCGCGCAGGATGCTCGCCGCGTGGGTCGCGATCTCCCGCAGCCGCTGCACCTCGTGGGCGCCGCCCACCACGTTGACGTGACCGATCTTGCGCCCCGGGCGCACGGACTTGCCGTAGTTGTGGATCTTGGCGCGGGGTTCCGCGCTCAGTGCCTGCGGATACGCGGCGAAGAGGTCCTGGTTGTCCCCGCCCAGGTAGTTCTTCATCACGGCCGCCCCGGCCACGACGTCCGTGGCGCCCAGGGGCCAGTCCAGCACGGCGCGCAGGTGCTGCTCGAACTGTCCCGTGACGGATCCGTCCATGCTCCAGTGACCCGAGTTGTGGGGGCGCATGGCGAGCTCGTTGACCGCGAAACCCGCGTCCGTCCCGGGGGTCTCGAACAGCTCCACGGCCATCACTCCGGTCACGCCCAGTTCCTCGGCCAGCCGGACCGCGGCGTCCTGTGCCGCGCGGGCCACCTGGGGATCCAGGCCGGGGGCGGGGGCGATGACCTCGTCGCACACCCCGGCCACCTGGATGGACTCCACCACGGGCCACGCCACGGTCTGCCCCGAGGGCCGGCGCCCGACCATCGCGGACAGTTCCCGCGAGAACGCGACCGCTTCCTCGGCGAGCAACCCGGCGCCGTCGTCCTGGCCGGTGGCGCGTTCGAACCACTCGGCGGCGGTGCCGGTGCCGGCGTCCTGCGGGCCGTCGACCTTGAGGACGCCCTTGCCGTCGTACCCGCCGCGCGGGGTTTTGAGGATCACGGGCCAACCCACGCGCTCGCCGAACGCCACGAGTTCCTGCGGGGAGTAGACTTCCTGCCACTGCGGATTGGGCAAGCCCAGCTCGGCGACGGCGCGGCGCATCACGAGCTTGTCCTGCGCATGCACCAGGGCGGACGGCCCCGGACGCACCGCCACACCCTGCGCCTCGAGCGCGCGCAGATGCTCGGTGGGAACGTGTTCGTGGTCGAACGTGAGCACATCCACGTCCGCGGCGAAACGCTGCAGGGTCTCGAGATCCGTGTAGTCACCTGTGGGTGCCGTGCGCACCGCGGCCACGGCACTGACCTCCGGGCCCTCGGCCAACACGCGCAGTTCCACGCCGAGAGCGACGGCGGCGGGGGCCATCATGCGGGCCAACTGCCCGCCGCCCACCACACCAATGACAGGACCGGTAATGGGAGAATTCACGGTTTCAGGCTAGCGCCACAGCGGACGTTCAGCCATTTCGGAGTACGATGCACTCAATCTTCCTGCGGAGGCCACATCATCCGTGTCGTGGCGGGTCACGGGTCGGCGGCGGGCCACGCCGGTGCGGCCACCCATCCCTCTTCCCCGAGCGTCAGATTGGGATCGAATCTTGAACAAAATGTTTGATCGCGCACACGCGCTGTGGAATCTGTTCGTCAAAGAACTCGCGAAGTTCGGGGTTGTGGGTGCGGCTGCGTTCGCCATCAACGCGGGCCTGGTCTGGGTACTCATGCACACGCAGTACTTCGCGGAAAGCCACATCAAGGCCAAAGTGGTCGCCACGGTCGTGGCCATCATCTTCTCGTGGGTCGCCAACCGGTTGTGGACCTTCCGGGACAAGCGCCAAGAGGACAAACGCAAGGAACTCGTGCAGTTCCTGGTGGCCAACGGCATCGGCATGGGGATCGAACTCGGGTGCCTCGGGGTCAGCTACTACGTCCTGGGCCTGACCTCCGCGACCGCGTCCTTCATCTCCGGCACGATCATCGGTACCATCTTGGGCACGATCTTCCGCTACTTCGCCTACCGCTTCTGGGTATTCAGCACCAAGCTGGACCAGGACCCGGACTTCGCGAGCAGCCCGGACCAGGAACTCGCGTTCATCACCGGGCAGATCCCCGTGATCCCGCAGCGCGAGGACAAGACGCCCCGACACGACGACCCGGCATCCCACCACGGGAACCCGGCGCCGCGGCCCGAGGACACGGTGGCGAACACCCTTCCCGAGCAGGACGTGCGCCGCGCGTCCTGATCCGCGAGGACCGTCGAACAGGGCGCCTGCACCAGACAAACGCCGGCCGGACCACCGCCGGTCGCGCGGCCCGGTGCAGGCGCCACCGTGTTTCGGTGTCAACCGCGGGTTGCGCGCTCCTGGTCCAGGACAGCGGCCGTGGCGTCCTCGGGACGCGCGGTCAGCAACACCGCCCCACCGGCCGTGATGATCCCCAGGGTCCGCAGGGCCGCGTTCTCGCCCCAACCCTCGGTGAGCGGCAGGTACACGGTGCCCTCGTCGGTTCCGGCGAGCTCCAACGCTCGCGGCAGTACCTCCGCGTGGGTCACCCCGGACGGCAGGGCCACGCTGTCGGGTTGCGGGTTCTCGAGACCCCCGTACATGTCCGGTTGGGCCCGGACCTCGTCGCAGAAGTCCACCGCGCCCTGGGGCAGGGGCCCCGAGCACTCGAAGGCCAGTGCGGGTTCGGCGACCACCAGCAGGGTCTGGGCCGCGGCGTCGTCGTCAGGGTGAGACTCCGGGTACGCATGGACCACCGAATCCGGTTCGGGATGACGCGTGAAGTCCACGCGCGCACCCGCGCGTAACGCCGCGAACGTGAGCACCGCGAGTCGCCAGTGCGGCACGGGGGAAATCGTGAGGACGTCGGAGGCGCCGACGTCGAGCTCGTCCACGAGCAGCCCGGCGGCCTTCTCGACCCAGTTCACGAGGACCCGCCCGGACAGCTCGACCCGTTCGGCGCCGTCGCGCCAGATCAGAGCGGGGGTGGGGCGCTCGGCCACGGTCTGCAGGGCCTGGGTCAGGTCTGTGGGTGTGCGTCCCACGAGGAAACTCCTTAGGGTATGTGACGGAACCACGGGTTCCCGGACGGCGCGCCGGTGGACCCGGGAAGCCCAGGATACTCGGCTTGACTCAGTAGGACTTACACGCGTGTAATTAGGGGATCCACCGGGATATCGACGGTGTACGCCCCTACGTGGCGGACTCGTTTTCGGTCGGGACAACCGGGCTGGTTGAGGACATTTGAACAGCGAACGCGTGGGACGGAAGGAGTGACATGGGAGAGGCCGCACGCCGCCAGATCGATGCTCGGGAGGACTACGAACCCGGGTCGACCGGGGGTGCAGCTCCCGTGGACTGGTTCGTGGATCCCGTGGATCAAGCCCGGGGGGACTCGGGTGTGACCACACTGGACGATCTCGCCACGGCCTTCCTGGCCGCACACCCCGAGGTCGCCGGGGACGTGCTCCTGCGTTCCGACCGCAAGAAGCCGCGTGAACCGCAACCCCCCGTGAGCACCCCCCAAGACCTGAGCACCACCGAGGTCCACGACGTACAGAGCGTGGACGCCTCCGTGTGGCAGGCCGTGGCCGGGCTGTACTCCGTGAGCGAGGGTGACGCCGAGGGTGAGCTCGCGTGGCAGACCGACGCCCTGTGCGCCCAGACCGATCCCGAGGCCTTCTTCCCCGAGAAGGGCGGGTCCACCCGGGACGCCAAGCGCGTGTGCGAGGCGTGCCCCGTGAGCGGCAAGTGCCTGGACTACGCCATGGCCAACGACGAGAAGTTCGGGATCTGGGGCGGCCTGTCCGAGCGCGAGCGGCGCAGGCTGCGTCGCCGGGGACGCTGAACCCCGTGGCCGCTCCCGAGACTCCGCGGCGCACGTGCTCCAAGCAGATGTGCAACCGTGACGCGGTGTGCACCCTGACCTATGTCTATTCCGATTCCACCGCGGTGATCGGTGCCCTGTCCGCGCGGCGGGAACCGCACGCGTACGACCTGTGCCCCGTGCACGCGGACTCCTTGACGGCACCCAAGGGCTGGCGCGTGGTGCGCCTGGAGTCACCGGACGGCTGGAACCACGACGACCTCGACGCTGTGGTGGAAGCCGTCCGACCGGACGAGGATCCCGCACCCCACCGCACGGCGCGCGGTACGTTCCTGGGCGCCGTGCGACCGCCCGGGGCTGCGCGACCCTCGGGCCCGTCCCTGTCACGGGGTCCCGTGTTGCGCGACGTCTCCTACCAGGGCCGCGATGACGAATCCCGGGCCGACGCCGATTCCTCCGGCCCCGCGGGCGATTCCGGTTCCGCCGAAATGCCCCGTTCCGAGGGCTCCGCGGGCGCCAATGGCGTGCGCCCGGCGCGTCATGTTCCCATGGGCCGTTCCGGGGTGAATACCGGCTATTCTGTAGCGACGCGTACGATTGCGAACGCAAATACGCAGGTGGGGCAGCGCATGGACTTCGTCCCCCTCCCCGCAGCCCTGCGCACCCCGCACTGGCGGCGGCCGTAACCCGGTTGCCCCGTCCGGGTGGGCTGCGAGACCGTGATTCCCACGGCCGCCGTTCTCCCCCCCGATGTGAGGTGCCCATGAGACTCCCTTCCCACCACCGCGATCCGCTGCCCGGGACACCGCGCGAGCCCGCGCGTCCCGCCGGGGCGAGCGCGCGGCGTCGTCGTCCGGGCATCGCGTGCCTCGCTCTCGCAGGGCTCCTGGGCCTGAGCGCGTGCGCCGGGGGGAACGACGCCACCCCGGCAGCGCCGTCGTCCGCCGACGCCGCTCCATCGAGCTCCGCGCCCACGAAGAGTTTCGGGACCGTGCGGGTCGAGGTGAGCCCGGCCGCCGACACGAGCATGGTCAACCCCGTGGACCCCGTGGTCGTCACAGCGGACGGCGGGGAACTCACGGACGTGACCGTGAGCGCCGCGGGCTCGGGGGAGCGGGTCGAGGGCGAACTCGCGCAGGACGGCCACGAGTGGCGCTCGAAGGCGCCCCTTGCGTTCGACGAGACCTACACGGTGGACTACACCGCGCGCTCCGGGGACCGGGACAGCACGGGGCAGTCCGTGTTCAGCACGGTGGACGCCGCCCACGAGGCGGACGTGGCCCTCAACGTCAAGGACGGGCAGACCTACGGCGTGTGGCAGGTCGTGGAGTTCAACTTCTCCGAGCCCGTCATGAACAAGGACGAGGTCGAGAAGGCCGTGACCGTGGACGGGGCGCACCGCGACGGCGCGTTCCGGTGGTACTCGGACCGCAAACTACGCTTCCGCCCGGAGCAACCGTGGGACCCGAACGCCAAGGTCACGGTCACCGTTAACATCCTGGGCAAGGATCTGGGCAACGGGATGATCGGCAACGGCAACGAGACGGTGTCGTTCAGCACCGGTGCCGAGCAGCGGGTGTTCGTGGACAACAACACCAAGACCCTCGTGGCCTACGTGAACGGCAAGGAGACCGGTCGCTGGCCCGTGACCCTGGGCAACCCGGACTGGCCGTCCACCACGGGCAAGAAGGTCATCATCGAGCAAGCGGCCTCCTACGAGTTCAAGGCGTCGTCGCTGAACCTCAAGCCCGGCGACCCCCACTACTACCCGCCGTTCGACGCGTCCAACGTGTCCCGGCTGACGTGGAGCGGCGAGTTCATCCACCAGGCGCTGCCGTCCGCGATGCCCGTGCTGGGCGTGGCCAACGTGTCCCACGGGTGCGTGGGGATGCCGCCGGAGGGTGCGGCCTACATTTTTGAGACCTTCCGCCCGGGTGACATGGTGGAGGTGGTCAACACTGACTACCCCCAGGCCGATCCCGACGATGGCTACGGGGACTGGAACATCCCGTTCGAGCACTACTCGGACGAGGACTGGCACGGAAACTGGTGATACAGCCCGGTGAGCTCCTCCATCCCACGCGGCCCCTGGCCCCGCCCCACCGCGGTGCAGCGCATCCTCCAGGGATTCCTGGCACTCACTCTGCCCGTCCTGCTCGTGGCGCTGGGGGTACGACTCGTGGCCACCCCGGTCTTCCTGTGGCTCGAGTACCACCGCCCCGGCTTCCCCGCTGACCACTGGGGGATGAGCACGCAGGAACGGATGACGTTCGGTTCCTACGGGATGGACTACATCATGAACCTGGCCCCGCCCGAGTACTTGGGCGGTCTGGTGAGCAGTGAGGGCGGCATGGCGTTCACCCCGGCGGAGGTCTCTCACATGCGGGACGTCCAGCACGTGATGTCCTGGGGGCTGCTGATCGCGTTCGTCCTGCTCGTGCTGAGCGTCCTGGCGGCCTGGTACCTGCACCGGGCGACCCCGGGGACCGCCTCTTCCGCGTGGTTCGCGGGCTCGTGGCTCACCGTGGTCCTGTTGCTGCTCACGGCCGTGTTCGCGGTGGTGGGGTGGCAGAGCTTCTTCGCGGCGTTCCACTCCTTGTTCTTCAGCTCCGGGACGTGGACCTTCAGCATCTCGGACACCCTGATCCGGCTCTATCCCACCCAGTTCTGGATCGACGCCGCGATCGCCGTGGCGCTCGTGACGCTCATCGGGGCGTTCGCGGTCATGCTCGCCACGACCCGCCGGATGCGGGCGGCACGCTCTTTCAGATCCACGAGGTGAACCACATCCGCCAGCGCCAGTGCTCGTAGGGAATGGTCTGGGCGGTCCACACGGGCCAGAAGAACACCGCGAGCACCACCACGAGCAGCAGGAACACCACGCTCACCCTGCGCCAGCGCCGCGCCCACACCGGTGAGATCACCTGCTCGTGCACCGCGGCGGACGGCGTGCCCGCGGTGGCACCCAGGCGGGGGACCGCGAGCTTGCCTGTGAGCACCCCGATCGCCCCCGTGATCAGCAGGACCATGGCGGGGAAGTAGGACAGCGCGTAGAAGAAGAACATCGTGCGTTCCGGGTAGAGGAACCACGGGAGGTAACCGGCCGCGTACACGCCCACGAGGGCACCGAAGCGCCAGTCACGGAGCACCGCCCACAACCACAGTCCCAGCAGCACCGCCAGGATCCCCACCCACCACACGGCGGGGTTGCCCAGGTTGAGGATGGCCTGGCTGCACGAGTCCACCGTGCAGCCGTCCACGCCTCGTCCGGGGGATTCGTAGAAGTAGGACGTGGGGCGGGCCATGACCGGCCACGTGGCCGGGCCGGCCATGTACGTGTGGTGCGAGGACAGCCCCGCGTGGAACGAATAGGCCGCCACGTGGTACTCCCACAGGGAACGTAGGGCGGGCGGGAGCCACTGCGGGCCGTCGCCCGGGTTCAGCTCGGCCCAGTTGCGGTTGTAGCCCGTGCTCGTGGTGAGCCACCCGGTCCACGTGATCACGTACACCACCGCGCCCACGCCGATCATGCTCAGGAATCCCCACGGGCCGTCCTTGAGCACCGCACCGGCGAACCAGTTCTTGACCCCGGCGATCCGCCGCGCGTTCATGTCCCACAGCACCGCCAGGATCCCGAGCGCGGCGATGCTGAACAGCGCGTTCCACTTCACGGCCGCGGCCGCACCGCACGCCACGCCCGCGGCGATCCGCCACCACCGCACGCCCAACCACGGGCCCAGGACGCCGCCGGGGCCGCGGGCGAGCAGGCGGCGTCGACCGTCGTCGCGGTCCAACAGGACGAAGACGAAGGCGAGCAACAGGAAGAACATGAGGAAGACGTCCAGCAGGGCCAGGCGGGACTCCACGAGGTGCAGCCCGTCCAGGGAGGTCAGCACACCGGCGATCGTGGCCAGGGTGACCGAGCGGAACAACAACCATCCCGCGCACCAGATCACGGCGATGGACGCCGTGCCGAACAGGGCCGCGGAGAAGCGCCACCCGAATGGGTCGTCCGCGCCGAACAACCACAGCCCGATCGCGATGAGCCACTTGCCCAGGGGCGGGTGCACCACGAAAGAGGGGTGACCCTGTGTGTCTGGGATGTTCCCGGAGACGAACCCCTCGTCCGCGCCCTCGGGCCATTGCTGCTCCGTGCCGTGGAGCAGCAGCGAGTAGGCGTCCTTGAGGTAGTACGTCTCGTCGAAGACCACGGCGTGCGGCCACGACAGGTGCACGAAGCGCAGCACCCCGCCCAGCAGGGTCACGAGCGCCAGGGGGACCCACCAGTACCGGGGCAACCGGGTGACCGCGGGGAGCAGGCGGTCGCGCACGGAGGGGGCCACGGGTGCGGTCGAGGCGGGGGAGAAGACAGTCGAGGGCACGGATCCCATCGTAGGGTGCACCCCTGGAGATTCAGCCCGGCCACGGTGGCGTCACCGCGTTCGACCGGCGGACCTTCGTAGAGTGGACGGGTGAGTTCACAGACATCGACGACCACCCCCGGCACCGAGGACCACCGCCCCGGTGCCGTGGTGGTCGTGGGCACCCCCATTGGCAACCTCTCGGACGCGTCCCAGCGGCTCAAGGACGTCCTGCACACCGCGGACGTGCTGGCCGTGGAGGACACCCGCACCCTGCACCGCCTGGCCTCCGGGCTCGGCGTGACCGTGACCGGGCGGGTGGTCACCCACCACGAACACAATGAGAACGCGCGCACCGGCGAACTGCTGGACGATGTGCGCCGCGGTCGTACCGTGGCCGTGCTCTCCGACGCGGGCATGCCCACGGTCTCCGACCCCGGGTTCCCGCTCGTGCGCGCCGCGGCCGAGGCGGACCTGCCCGTGAGTGTGCTCCCCGGGCCCTCGGCGGTCCTCGCGGCGCTCGCGGTCTCCGGGCTGCCCACCGACCGGTTCACGTTCGAGGGCTTCCTGCCGCGTAAGACGGGCGAGCGTGCGGCCCACCTCGCGACCCTGCGGGACGAACCCCGCACCATGGTCTTCTACGAGTCCCCGCACCGTCTCGCGGAGATGCTCACCGCGCTGCGGGAAGCCCTGGGCGCGGACCGGCGCGCGGCCGTGTGCCGCGAGCTGACCAAGCTGCATGAAGAGGTGCTGCGCGATGACCTCGCGGGTCTGGTCGAGTGGGCCGCGAACAACCAGGTGCGCGGGGAGATCGTGGTGGTCGTGCATGGTGCCCCACCGGCCGTGGCTCCCGAGCCCGAGGACCTCGTTCAGGAGGTCGAGCACCTCGTGGCCACGAGCGACGTCAAGCTCAAGGCCGCCGCGCGCGAGGTGGCCACCGAGCACGGGGTGAGCACACGCAAGCTCTACGACGCCGTGATCACCGCGCGCGGTCAGAACTGACCCGACCCGCGGTAATGGCGCGCAGATATGTAGGACGACCGTCTCGCCGACGAGTGCCCCTCGGGTCGGACTTGCCGGTCTCCGTGCAGTGATGACGGCGCGGCCCCGGCCTCCGCGCGGGCGGGATGGACCCGCCCGCGCGGCGTCGTGGTCACCCGCGCGGGCCGCTCCACAGCGACGCCGGCCACCAGTCGGCGCGCAGCCGCCCGCCGCGCGAGGCCCGCTTCCGGAACTCGTCCCGGACCAGCGTGAGGTCCTCCGGCGTGGTCCGCGGGGTCCAGCGGGAGTCCGGGGCGCCGTAGCTCGCGGATTCCAGGTCCGCGACGAGGTGATCCACGGCGGTCTGCGCACCCGGTAGCCCCGCCGCGAGCCGGCGTGCCCGCACGCGAGGCGTGTCGGACGCGGGGGAGGTGACGCCGTGGTCCTCGGCGAGCGCGCGGAACTCGTCCCACGCGGCATTGGCCCGGCGCTGCGGGGTCAGGGACGCGTCCTGCAGTGCCGCGAGTCGCGCCCGACGACGCCGCCCGCGCACCACCCGCGGCGCCGCCGCGAGGGCCAGCAGCGCGAGCAGACCGAGCACCCCGGTCACGAGCCACCACGGCACCGCAGCGGTGGTCGGCGCCGCCTCGTCCTGGGGTGATGGCTCCTGCGAGGGGTCGTCCCCCGGTTGCTCGCTGGGTTGTTCACTCGGCTGATCGGACGGCTGGTCGGAGGGTTCCTCGCTGGGCTGTTGCTCGGGCTCGTTGCTCGGCGCCGCGATCTCCTCCGGGGTCTGCGAACCCTCCCCACCCTGGTCCTGGGCCGAATCCGGCGCGTAATCGGGGGTGCTGGGCACCCCGGGGGTGGGCTCGAAACGGACCCAGCCCACGCCCTCGAAGTACAGCTCGGGCCACGCGTGGGAATCGCCCGTGCTCACGGGGAAGGAACGGCCGCCGTCCGGGTCCTCGACCGGGGCGGTGGGCAGGTAACCCACGGCGACCCGCGCGGGGATACCCACTTCCCGGGCCATGAGGGCCATGGCCGGGGCGAAATGCCCCGAGTACCCCGTGCGGGTGCGCATGAACTCGTCGAGTGATCCCATCCCGCCGGCGTCGTAGCCCTGGGCGAGCGGCGCGGTCACGTCGTAGCGGAAGTCGTCGCGCAGGTGGTTCTGGATCGCGAGGGCACGGTCGTAGTCCGTGTCCGCACCCTCGGTGAACGTGCGCGCGGCGTCCGCGACCGATTGCGGGCGGTTCGCGGGCAGCCGCAGGTAGTCGCCGAGCTGCGGGTCCGACGCCGCCGACGGTGCCGCCCGCAGTGCCTCCGGGGTGGCTCGTGACAGCACGGACGTGACCGTGTACTCGGCCCCGGACATTCCCGTGGACTCGCTGAAGATGGACAGGTCGCGGGGATTCCACGCCCACCCCTCGTCACCGAGTCCACTCACGGCCACCGGGGCGTAGGGTGCGGGCAGCCAGTGCTCGGAGAAGTCGTCGAACATGACCTTGGCCGAGACCTCGGTGCCGCGGGGGACCGGGTTGCGCGCGGCGTCGGCCAGACCCGAGAGATCGCCGTCCAGGTTCTCGACGTCCGGGAACCACTCGTCCTGGTCGAAATCGGAAAGGGTGAGCAACCGCATGTACTGGGGCTGGTCGTCCGAGGTCGTGTACGAGAACCGCCGGGTGTGCTCGACCGAGCGCAGGTCCTGACCCACCGCGCGCAGCGGGCCCACCCCGGAGGCGCGCTCCGCGGTGAACGAGCTGCCCTGTGGGAAGGCCCCGTTGAAGAATCCGGGCATGACCGCGGGGACGAACAGCACCACCGCGAGTACACCGGCGATGACGAGCAGGGCGCGGGGGAGTCCTCCCGGGGTCGGGGCGATGCGCTGGGCGCGCGTGGCACCCCAGAACCGTGAACCGGCCAGCAGCGCCAGGGCGGCGAGCGCGGCCGCGGCCAGACCGAGGGCAGTGACGCTGCCCGGCAGGGTCAGCGCGGGGAGCACGAGCAGCGCCAGGATCCCCAGGCATGCGAGTCCGGCCATGCGCAGACCCACGAGGACGGTTTCCATGAAGACGGTCACCAGCCCCACCAGGGTGCACAGCACGAAGGCCAGCCCGGGGTTCGGGCCGTAGGGGGCGGCGTCGCGGGAGATGAAGTCGCCGGAGGAACGCCACAGCTCACCGGCCGCGGTGAAGGTCTCCCCGGTGGGGATGAAGCCCAGCAGGGCGTGGGAAGGCAGGTGCACCACGGTCAACGCGAGCAACAGGGCGGCCAGGCCCAGGACCGTGACGAGCGGTGAGGGCACGCGCAACCAGCGGGCCGCGCCCGTGACCACGAGCACCGTGAGCACGGTGGCCGCCACGGAGGGCAGCCACCACAGGCCGTTCAACGCACCGGCCATGCCCACGCAGCCCAGGGCGATCGCGGCGAGCAGAAGCAGACTGAGTTCGATCACGCGGGGCCGGGGCGGACGCGCTCCCTGGATGTGCTGATCGTGCGGAGTGCGGGAGTGGCCGGCGGAGCTCCGGCCGTCCTGAGCAGCCCGGAGGCCGGTGGCGTCGGGGGTCACCGAGCGGCCCTGAGCCGTGCGTGCCGCGGTGGCGGTCGCAGCCGCGGCGGGGGCCCCCGCGGAGGTGGCGTCGTGGTCCGCGTGGGGCGTGGGATCGGGGGCGCTCATGCGGTGGCCCTCCCTCGGGCGTGGCCCATCATCTCGTCCATGCGCAGCTGTCGGGTACCGGGGTCGGGCGGCGGCGGAGTCAGCAGGGTGGCCCCGCGGGTGGTCGCGAGCCATGCGGCGTCCACGTCCGTCCAGCGCGTCACCAACACCACGGACCACCCCGCGGACTCGAACACCGCGGCGCTGTCGGGGCGGTGCGCGGGGGCGTCGATCACCATGATGACCGAACACACCGTGCTCGCCGCCGCTGCCGTGACGTAGCGCCGCGCGGCCGCTGGGGAGAGTCGGCCCGTGAGCAGCAACAACGGGTGGGAGAGCCCCTCCCGTTCGAGGCGCTCGGTCAGGGGATCGGTCGACGCCTCGGATTCGGGCCGGCTCACGAGGGCCGCTCGGGAGAGGCCGTGGACGACTTCCGTGGCGGTGTCGTCGGTGACGTCCGTGTCCCGCAGGTCGGCCACCGGTGCCTCGCCGCGGGGCATTGCGCGGCCCTGGTCGTCGAGCGCGTGCACCACGGTCTCGCGGCGCGTGAGGTGCTCGATCACGGACGCCGCCGCGCGCACCGCCCACTCGAACTCCTCGGTGGATTCGAGCACACCGGCCCACACACGAGCGCCCGGCCAGTGTTCGGCCGCGGAGTCCAGGACCACGACGGCGCTGCGCGTGCTGCGCGGGTCCTCCTGGCGCACCATGAGCTGGCCGTGCTTGGCGGACGCCGCCCAGTGCACCCGGCGCATGGGGTCACCGTGGCGGTACTCGCGGGTCATCACGTTGTCGGGTCCCGGTTGCGGTTGGGCGCGCCGGGACGGGTCGTTGCCGGATTCACGCGCCATGGTGACCCCGTGCTCGGTGAGGTCCTCGGGTTCCGGGGCCACGTACAGCGACGTCCGCTCGGCCACGTCCAGCAGTTCGGTCACCACGCCGAACGGGTCGCCCACGCGCACCGTAGCCGGACCCAGTTCGTGGATCCCCCGACGCCGCGGGCGCACCGTGTACGTGACCGGCGCCCCGGACACCGGTACCGAGACGTCCTGGTCCCGGCCCAGCAGGGGGTCCACGGTCTCGTGCACGTCCACGGCGGCGACGGCGCTCGTGCGGCCCGAGCGGAGGGTGCCCCTGCGGTCCGCGTCGGTGGTGTCCGGGCCTGCCCCGCGGCCGGGGTTCGCGGCATCCGCCGGGCCATCGCCCATGCCACCCGTCAGGCCGCCTCCTGCCGTGCCCATATCGTGGACCGCGGGGTCCACCGGGTCGTGGGTGGAGCCTGCTCGAGCGGCACCCGAGGTACGGTTGCGCGCGGAGAAGGCGGAGCGACGTCGTACGCGCAGGGCCACCTGGGCGGCGTCGCCGAGCGTGACGAGCGGCGGGTCCACCGAACGTTTGAGCAGGACGCGAGGTTTGACGAGCCACATGGCCAGGGAGGACAGCAGCGGCACCATGCCCAGGAACAGGGACAGCGCCAGGACGTCCTTGCGGCCGAGCCACGTGGCGGCGGCCAGGCACAGCACGGCTGCCGCCAGGAAACACCACCCGCACACCGTGAACTTGGCGCGTGAATCTACCCGCGCCTCGGGAGCGGCGGCCTTCATCGGGTCTGGGGGGCGTCTTCGGTGGGGACGCGGACGTCGGAGAGGATCGTGCGCACGATGTCCTGGGCGCTGTCCGCACCCGAGCGACGCTCGAGGAGCAGGCGGTGGGAGAGTACGGCCACCGCGACGTCCTTGACGTCGTCCGGCAGCACGTGGTCGCGTCCGGCCAGGGCGGCCTGCGCGCGGGCGGCCGCCTGCAACTGCAGGGCCGCGCGGGGGCTCGCCCCCAGGCGCAGGTGCGGGTGCGTGCGGGTGGCCTGGCACAGTGCCACCACGTAGCGGCGCACCGGGGTGGACACGTGCAGCGAGGCCACGTGGCGTACGAGGTCGCGGGCCTCCTCGATGTCCACGACCGGCCCGAGACCCGTCAACGGGGAGCCTGCGCCGTGATCGCGCAGCATGGCGACCTCGGCGTCCGCGTCCGGGTAGCCCATGGAGATCCGCGCCATGAACCGGTCTCGCTGGGCCTCCGGGAGGGGGAACGTGCCGTCCATCTCCACCGGATTCTGGGTGGCCACGACCATGAACGGTTCGGCCAGCCGGTACGTGGTGCCGTCCGCCGTGACCTGGCCCTCCGCCATGGCCTCCAGCAGCGCGGACTGGGTCTTGGCCGAAGCGCGGTTGATCTCGTCCCCGATCACCACGTTCGCGAACACCGGGCCGGGTTTGAACTCGAACTGGTTGCGGGTCTGGTCGTACACCGACACACCCGTGATGTCCGTGGGGAGCAGGTCCGGGGTGAACTGGATCCGGTTGATCGTCCCACCCACCGCGCCGGCCAGGGTACGGGCCAGCATGGTCTTGCCCACGCCCGGGACGTCCTCGACCAACAGGTGGCCGCCGGCCAGCAGGGTCAGCAGGGCCGTGCGGGTCTCGGCGGGTTTGCCGTCGATGACCGAGTTCATGCGGTCAAGGATGGCCTTGGTGCGGGCGGCGAACTGCTCCATTATTTCCTCGTCTCACGGGCAGGGGGATCCGGGGGTGTTTGTCCCCATGTTCGCAGGTATTTGCCAGGTGCGGGTGCATTGCGAACGGGGTCGGGGCCCCTTCCTCACCGAGCGGCGCACGGATGCGGTTGCCCGGGGCCGGGCGGGAGCGCGTCATCTATCGTGGAGGGGTGATTGAGACACCCGTATCCGAATCCGTGTGGGACCACGCAGCCCGACCCGAGCCCGTGGCGGGACAGACGCCCGAGGCGTACACCGTGGAGCGGTACGCGGTCGCCGATTCCGGTGACGACGTGCCCAACGGTGAGGGCACGGAGCGTCGTGCGCACACGGATGCGCAAGGACGACGTCGCAATCTCACGTTCCCTGCGCTGCCGGAGCCGTTGCCGCACCCCGTGGTGGACAACCACACCCACCTGGACATGCAGGACGGGTTGGTACGGGTGTCCGTGGTGGATGCGATGGCCACGGCCAGGGACGCCTCCGTGTGCGGGGTGGTCCAGGCAGGGTGCGACGTGGAGTCGTCGCGATTCGCGGTGGCAGCGGCGCAGACGGTTCCGAGGGTGCTGGCAGCGGTGGCGCTGCACCCGAACGAGGCCCCCACCTTGGCCGGGTCGGGTGTCTCCGGAGACCTGGATGCACCGGCTCCGGCAGGTGACGGCTCGGCGAAGGGGTCCGGAGCGGGGCGCTTCGAGTCCGATGGACCAGGGGGAGTTTCCGCGGCTGGGCGTTTCACGGGGGCACGCGACGCGGGCTCAACGGGCGGGCGCTCGCTGGACGAAGCGCTCGCGGTGATCGATGAATTGGCGGGGCAGCGTAGGGTGCGCTGCGTCGGCGAGACGGGAATGGATCGTGTACACACCCCGGAGTCGGGGTTGGCGGTGCAGGAGGAGTCGTTCCGGGCGCACATCGAGATCGCCAAGCGGCACGGGGTGGCCATGCAGATCCATGACCGTGAGGCCCACGAGGACGTGGTGCGCATCCTCCGTGATGCCGGGGCTCCCGAACGTACGGTGTTCCACTGCTTCTCGGGGGACGCGGAGCTCGCGCGGTTGTGCAACGAGAACGGGTGGTACATGTCGTTCGCGGGAACCGTGACGTTCAAGAACGCGGCACCGCTCAAGGCAGCGCTGCGGGAAGCGGATCCGGGGCTCGTGCTGTGCGAGACGGATGCGCCGTTCCTCACGCCGCACCCGTTCAGGGGCCGGCCCAATGCGCCGTACATGGTCAACTACACGGTGCGGGGGATGGCGGAGATCCTGGACGCGGATCTCGAGGAGCTGTGCCGGCGGATCTGGGAGAACTCGGAGCGGGTGTACGGGCAGTTCTGAATTCGGAGCGGGTGTGCGGGCAGTTCTGAGGGGCTCCCACCCCGCCCCGCGCCCCATCCACCATGCCCACCCACACCCTGCGCCCACGTGGCTTCTCCTGCGTGCTCCCACAACCAGCCCACCCACCTCCCCACCGCGGCAACCGGGCTGCACCACACCTGTGCCCCGAAAAAGCAAGGAGCGAGGCGAATCCAGTGTCGTTTCGGGGCACAGATGTTTGCGAGATCGGGGGCGTGAGGTCATCCGCACTCCCCATCCAGTCCAGGCCCTCCGATTTTTAGGTCGTCCGTTCCTAGATTCCTGGCATGGACTCACGAATCACTGCCACTTACCGAGGCCCACGACCTCTCGTGGCCACTTCCGGTGAACTGGGTCGGCGGAAACACCAGCTGACCCGTGATCCTTCGATGCATCAACTGGCCCACGGGCTGTGGTGCCGCGCCGATTCGCCCCCGGATCACGTGCAACGGGCCATGTTGCTGCAACGTCATCTCAACGGCCCTGGATCGTCCGTCCGCATCACGGGAATCACCGCGCTACAAGTCCTTGGGATTCCGATCGGGTCCCACTATCGATGGGCGGATCGGGCGCTGTGTCATCCCGCGCCGCCGCGGGGTAACGACCTGGACGAACATCTTCACCGCGTTCTCCACCTCTCATGGCATGGTGAGCGGTGTAAAACTCGTGATCCCAGTGTTCTTATGACCAAGTCCTACGGCTTGGGGTCCTATGCCGGACCGTGGGGATCCACGCTGGTTCATCCGGTGGAGGCACTCGTCGTGGCCGCGCCCATGATGTCCCGCTGGGCACTCACCGCCGCACTGGATGCGTTGCTGGTGCATCGTGATCTGAGGCCGGTGGACTCGATACCCGCGTGGACGTCTCAATCCTGTGGGGAGCCGCTCTCGCTGGCGGACATCTACTCGGCATTGGAGACGCTGCCTCCCACATCCCGTGCGGTCATGGCGGTGCGCACGGCATTGAAGAGCACGCAATATCCCACGCTTTCTCCCATGGAGACCTTGACGCGGTTGATGCTGTTGGCGTGTGGCCTGCCGTGTCCCGTTATGAACTTTCGCGTGGACACACGCCTGGGTTACAGCCTGCTCGACCTCGCGTGGCCTGAACACAAGACAGCCATTGAGTTCAACGGGCGGGTGCACAGCGAGAACCACCACGCGTACAAGAACGAGATGTATCGCAACGAGGTGCTCCGAGATCTGGGGTGGAAACTTCGCATCATCGTGTTCGACGATCTCCGAGATCCCGCCCGCTCAGTCGAGTGGCGCACCTGGTTGGGGCGCCAACTCTGGGTCGTGCCCCGTTTCCCGGCAGCAGGATCTCGCGCTCGCACATCCGTGTCCCGAAAAGGCATCCATATCCCGTGATCGGTGTCGTTCTGGGGCACACGTGTTGTGCAGCGGGATTGCCGCGGGGCCCAATGAGGGTGGGAGGGAAGGTTCGGGTATGGGGGAGTGAGCGGGGCGGCGGTGCGGGCACAGGTGCGGGTGCGGATCGCGCAGGCACGCCACGTAGGATTGACCGGTGACCGAGCCCAGTACCGACGGCCCTCTCCTAGGCCCCGCCGAGATTCGAGAACTCGCCGAGCAAGCGGGGATCCGCCCCACCAAGACGCTCGGTCAGAACTTTGTGATCGATCCCAACACCATCCGCCGGATCGTGGCCGCCGCCCACCTGGGGCAGGACGAACACGTCCTGGAGGTGGGGCCCGGCCTGGGGTCGTTGACGCTGGGGCTGTTGGCGGCGTCGTCGTCGGTCACGGCCGTGGAGATCGACCCGCCCCTCGCGCGGCAGCTGCCCCAGACCGTGGAACGGTTCTTCCCGAGCGCTGCGGACCGGTTGTCCGTGGTGGAGGCCGACGCCGCCCGCGTGCGTGAGCTGCCCGGCGAGCCGACCGCGCTCGTCGCGAACCTGCCCTACAACGTGGCCGTGCCGGTGCTGCTGCACATTCTGGAGACCTTCCCGACCGTGCGCCACGGGCTCGTGATGGTCCAGGACGAGGTCGCTGACCGATTGGCGGCCGGGCCCGGGTCGCGCGTGTACGGCGTGCCGTCCGTGAAGGCCACCTGGTACGCGCACGTGAGCAAGGCCGGGGTGATCGGCAAGAACGTGTTCTGGCCCGCCCCGAAGATCGCGTCCGGGCTCGTGCGCTTCGAGCGCCGCGAGCCCCCGGTCGCCGAGTCGCTGCGCCGGGACACGTTCGCGGTGGTAGACGCCGCATTCGCCCAGCGTCGCAAGACCTTACGGGCGGCGCTGAGCGGCTGGGCGGGGTCCGGTGCCCGCGCCGAGGAGATCCTGCGCGCCGCCGGTGTGGACCCCGCCGCGCGCGGTGAGCGGCTCGACGTCGCCGACTTCGCCCGGATCGCGGCAGCCGCCGGGACCGTAAGTTCAGAGGGGACGGAGGAAGTGGCCGGAGCCGATAGCCGACCCGGAGAAGTTCCGGGGAACCTCACGACTACACGAACCGCGTCTGCCACTGGGACGGCGCCGGACGAGCACCTCGCGGAAGCCGTTGGGACCGCGCCCCGAGACGGGTCCGGAGTGAACGACGTACCTGCCACCGACCCGGGGGAGCACCCATGAGCCCCACACCGACCCGGGTCAGCGCGAGCGCCCCGGCCAAGACGAACCTCGTGCTGCACGTGGGCAGCCCCACCCCGGACGGTTACCACCCCCTGGAGACCCTCTTCGTGGCCGTGGACCTGCGGGAAACCGTGACGGCCGCCGTGAATCCCGCGCTCGCCCGTCGTGGGGTGGGGATCCGCATCACCGTGGAGGCCGAGCGCGGTAGCGAGTACGCCCGCATGGTGAGCGAGGGAACCGCCCGCCTCTCCGATGTCCCCCTGGACGGGACGAACCTGGCCGTGAAGGCCGCGCTCGCGGTGTGTGAGGCGCTGGACGTCCCCGTGCCCGGACTCGAGCTGCATGTCCGCAAGGCCGTGCCGGTCGCCGGCGGCATGGGCGGGGGATCCGCGGACGCCGCCGCCGCGCTCGTGGCGGTCAACGACCTTGTGGCCCGCCACGCGGGCGTTGCCCCAATGGATACGGACGAACTCCTCCGACTGGGCGCCGGCCTGGGCGCCGACGTGCCGTTCATGCTCCTGGGAGGCGCCGCGATCGGCCGCGGCACGGGAACCGAGGTGGAGTCGGTGGCCGCGGAGGAGCAATTGCATTTCGTGTTCGTCCCCCAGGACCAGGGCCTGTCCACACCGGCCGTGTACCGCCAGTGGGATGCCAATCACACGGTGACGAACGCGTCGACGAGGAGTGCCCCGCGCACCGGCATCGCCCCCGATCCCGTCCCCACCGCGGTGCTCACGGCCTTGGCCGACGCGGACCCCGATGCCCTCGCCGCCCGGATCCGCAACGACCTCCAGGACCCCGCGATCCAGTTGCTACCCGAACTCGAGGGGCTGCTCAACCACGGCGTGGAACTGGGTGCGCTCGCCGGATGGGTCTCCGGGTCGGGCCCCACGGTGTGTTTCCTGGTGCGCTCGCGGGATGCCGCGCGCCGCCTCGTGCTCGACTTCGTGCGGGAACACCGCCACGCCCTCGCCGTGGCCGGCCCCGTGCCCGGCGCGCGGGTCGAATCGCGCGAATGAACCCGCCCGCCGGGGTGTCCCGGGGCAGAATCGGGTCAACGTAGGCGCGTCACCACGGTTTCGAGGTCTGGGCCGGCCCGGGCGGTGCACTCCCCGAGCCCCCGGGTGAGGAGTCAGTCTTGGCCATCCGTCCGCAGCAGGCCCATCCCGTTCCCGAGCCACTCGTGCGCGCACTCGAGGCCCTGCGTCACGAGCTCAACATCCCCGACGACTTCCCACCGGCCGTGCACGACGCCGCCGTGGCCGCTGCCGCCGCACCGCGCCTACCGTCTCTGGACCGCACGGACCTCGAGCTCGTCACGATCGACCCGGAGGGCTCCCGGGACCTGGACCAAGCGGTGCTCATCGGCACCGCGGATACGGGTTTCACCGTGTGGTACGCGATCGCCGACGTCGCCGCGTTCGTGCACCCGGGCGATCCGATCGATGTCGAGGCCCACCGCCGCGGCCAGACCCTCTACGCCCCGCACCAGCGCACACCGTTGCACCCTCCCGAACTCTCGGAGGACGCCGCGAGTCTGCTTCCGCACACCGTGCGCCCCGCCGTGCTGTGGGAACTGGGGCTGGACGAACAGGGCGCACTCCGCAGCACATCGGTGCGGCGGGCCCTCGTGCGTAGCCGCGCCCAGCTGACCTATCGAGAAGTACAGGATCGGCTGGACGCGGGGACCGCGGGCCCGTCCCTCACACTGTTGCGCACCGTGGGGCAATTACGGGAACGGATCGAACGGGAACGCGGCGGGGTGAGCCTGCGCATCCCCGAACAGGAAGTGGTGATCGATCACGAGCAGTGGCGCGTGGTCCACCGCAGTGCGCTGCCCGTGGAGGGGTGGAACGCCCAGATCTCGCTGCTCACGGGCATCGCCGCCGCGCAGTTGATGCTCGACGCCGGCACGGGCCTGTTGCGCATCGTGCCCCGCGCGGCCGACTCTGCGATCCGCAAACTGCGGGCCACGGCGGCCGCCCTGCGCATCCCGTGGCCCGAGGACGTCAGCTACCCGGAATTCGTGCGCGCACTCGATCCGCAGCTCGGGACCCACGCGGCCATGCTGCACGCGTGCACCCTGTTGTTTCGGGGGGCCGGTTACGAGGCGTTCCACGGCGCGGCCCCGGAGCATCGCGAACACTCGGCCCTCGCGACGTCGTACGCGCACGTGACCGCGCCGCTGCGCCGACTCGTGGACCGCTACGGGAGCGAGGTGTGCCTCGCGATCAGCGCCGGGAACCCCGTTCCCGGCTGGGTGCTCGAGGCGCTGCCGCAGCTGCCGGCCGAGATGGAGGCGTCCGCGCGCAAGGCCTCGGCGTACGAGCGCGGGATCGTGAACATGGTCGAGACGCTGGCGCTGTCCGCGCACGTGGGCGAGGAATTCACGGCCACCGTGGTGGAGGTCAAGGACGACGGCGCTCGCGGCACCATCATCATCCGCGAACCCGCCGTTGAGGTCACCCTCAAGGCCCCCGATTTGCCGCTCGGCAAGGAGGTCCGGGTGCGTCTCGTGCGGGCCGACGTCGCGGAGGGCCGCGCCGAGTTCGAACTCGTGTCCGACGTCGCCGGGTGACGCCGCCTGGTCCGGAACCTCGTCGCAGTGACCGGTCAGGCGGTGTCGTTAGCCTGGGAGAGAAGTGATGACGAACGACAGGAGGCAGTCATGTCCGTGGTGAAGATCAATGCCATCGAGGTCCCCGAGGGTGCCGGCGCCGAGCTCGAGGCCCGGTTCGCGGCGCGCAAGCACGCGGTGGACGGTGAGCCCGGTTTCGAGGGGTTCCAGCTGTTGCGCCCGGTCGCGGGGGAGAACCGCTACTTCGTGGTGACCACGTGGGCCACCCAGGAGGACTTCGAGGCGTGGCGGGACGGTAATGCCAAGGCCGCCCACGCCGGGGGTCAGCGCAAACCGGTGGCCACGGGTGCGTCGCTGCTCGAGTTCGAGGTCGTGGACCTGTAAGGCTCCCGGACTGGATCGGTCGGGAAGCGGCCGCGGTAGTAGCTGGGCGTGACGCCGAAGTGCCGCACGAACGCGCGGCGCAGGGTTTCGTCCGTGCCGAAGCCGGACAGTCGCGCGGTGTCCATGACGCCGTGCCCGCGGTCCAGCAGAGATTTGGCGGTTTCGACCCTGACCTGTTCCACGAATTTCCCCGGCGATACGCCCAGCTCCGCGGTGAACAGCCGGCTCAGATGGCGCACGCTCATGTGCGCGCGCCGGGCCAGCTCCGCCACCGGGGGTGCGGCCGCGGGGTCGCTCACGATATCGGCGCATAGCTCGCGCAGGGGAGCGGACGACGGCGCGGGCCAGTCCAGCGCGGCCGAGAACTGGGACTGCCCTCCCGCGCGCTGCATGTAGACCACGAGTTCCCGGGCCACGCCGTGGGCCAAGTTCCGCCCGTGGTCCACGGCCACGAGTGACAGGGCGAGGTCGATCCCGGACGAGATGCCCGCGCTCGTGAACACGGCTCCGTCCCGCACGTACAGCTCGTCGGGGTGTACGGTCACTACCGGGTAGCGGCGGGCCAGCTCGGCGGCGTGACGCCAGTGGGTCGTGGCCCGGCGTCCGTCGAGCAGGCCCGCCTCGGCCAGCGCGAACGCCCCGGTGCACACGCTCGCCACGCGGTCGCTATGGTCGGCGACGGCGCGCACTGCCGTGACGACGCCGTCCGGCACCGGGCGCGTGGCGAGGGATTCTCCACCGGCCACCAGCAGCGTGCCGATCCGGGGTGCGCCCTCCAGATCCGCGAGTGATTCGGTCGCGATCCGCGCGCCCACCGACGTCTCGACGTCTCCGCCGGACGGCGAGACGAAGCGCACCGCGTAGTCGGCACCCGCGGAGTTGGCCGCGGCGAAAACCTCAGCGGGTCCGGAGACGTCCAGCAGGGTGACCCCGGGGAACAGCAGAACGACGACGTGATGGCGGGCTGTCATGTGTTCAGTATGTCCGAATCCGAGGGGTTCCTGTCACTGTGGACCTGGCGGACGGGTGTGCAGCGAGCCCACAATGGAGAGGTGGGGCAGCGCGGCTCCTCAGCTGCAGCGGCCCCTGCCCGCCCATGCACGGCCCGCCCAGAACAGGAGTCAGCTCATGACCGACACCATTTCCGGCATCTCCGTCCCTGACAGCAAACTCGCCCGGGAGATCACCGAGTACATCCGGGACAACGAGGACGACCTGCTCTACCACCACTCCCGCCGCGTGTTCTTCTTCGGCGCGCTCGTGGGGCAGGCCCACGACCTGAGCGTGGACCACGAGCTGCTGTATGCGGCGGCCATGTTCCACGATCGCGGCCTCACGGATACTTACTCCGACTCCATGCTGCGTTTCGAGGTGGACGGCGCGAACGAGGTCCGCGATTTCCTCCTGGAACGCGGTGCGTCGCAGGAGCGGGCGCACAACGCGTGGCTCGGGATCGCGCTGCACACGACCCCAGGGGTGCCCGAGTTCATGGCCCCGGAGATCGCGCTCGTGAGTGCGGGTGTGGAGACGGACGTGCTGGGCATGCACTTCGACGAGCTCACGGACGCCCAACGGCAGGCCGTGGTGGAGGTCCATCCCCGCCCGGACTTCAAGAACCAGATCCTCAAGGCGTTCAACGACGCCAACGTGCACCGCCCGCACTCCACGTTCGGGAACATGAACGCGGACGTGCTGGAGCACTTCGACCCGGAATTCAAGCGCGACAACTTCGTGGAGATCATCAAGGCGAATCCCTGGAGCGAGTGAGCTCCGGCTCGCTCGTCTACTCCAGCGCCTCGCCCAGCTCGAGCCATCGCAGCTCGAGTTCGTCCAGCTGCTCCTGCAGATCGGACTTCTGCGCCGCCAGCTTGCCGAGCCCTTCGAAGTCCGAGGGGTCCGCGGCGGCCATGGTCCCGTCCAATGCCTCGATCTGCTCGCCGAGTTTCTGCATCTTGCGTTCGACGGCGCCCAGTTCCTTCTGCGCGGCCCGCGCCTGCGCGCCGGACAGCCGCGGCTCGGAGGGGGCGGCGCCGTCGGAGGCAGGGGCAGTGCCAGAGGAGGAAGAGGACGCCGCAAGCGGGTTGGACGCCCCGGAGGAACCGGCTGCGGTGCCGGACGCCGCGGTCGCCGAGAGGTTGAGGTACTCCTCGACCCCGCCGGGCAGGTGCCGGAACCGGCCGTTGATTACCGCGTACTGCTGATCGGTCACCCGCTCCAGGAGATAGCGGTCGTGGGAGACCACCAGCAGGGTCCCGGGCCACGTGTCCAGGAGATCCTCCATGGCGGCGAGCATGTCCGTGTCCAGGTCGTTGGAGGGCTCGTCCAGGATCAACACGTTGGGCTCGTCCAGCAGGATGAGCAGCAACTGCAGGCGCCGCTTCTGTCCACCCGAGAGGTCCTTGACCGGGGTCTTCAGCTGCGCGGACGAGAACCCCAGCCGCTCGAGCAGTTGGGTGGGGGTCATCTCCTTGCCGTCGGTCACGTAGGAGGTCTTCTTCCGGGCGACGACGTCCGAGACCCGGTCGTTCGCGACGTCCTCGAGCTCGGCGAGCTGCTGGGTCAAGGTCGCGATCTTGACGGTCTTCCCGCGCTTGACCCGCCCCGTGGTGGGCTCCACGGCACCCGTGACGAGCCCCAGGAGCGTGGACTTGCCCGCGCCGTTGACGCCCAGGATGCCCGTGCGCTCCCCGGGGGCGATCAACCACGTGACGTCCTGCAGCACGCGTGTCCGCCCGGAGGCGCCAGGCGAAGAGGCGCCCGACGAAGCGGCAGTCGCGGCGCCGTCGTCGTCCGCGGAAGGGCCGGACGGACCGGACGAACCCGCGGAACCGGAAACGGCGGGGGAGGGGAACTCCACCGACACGTCCTCGATGTCCACCACGTCCTTGCCCAACCGGGACACCGCCATGCGGGACAGCGACACGGAATCGCGCGGCGGCGGGACGTCGGAGATCAACTGGTTGGCGGCGTCGATGCGGAACTTGGGCTTGGACGTGCGCGCGGGTGCCCCGCGGCGCAGCCATGCGAGCTCCTTGCGCATGAGGTTCTGCCGCTTCTGCTCCACCACGGCGGCCTGCCGGTCGCGCTCTACGCGCTGCAGCACGTACGCCGCGTACCCGCCCTCGAAGGGTTCCACGATCCGGTCGTGGACCTCCCACGTGTCGGTGCACACGGCGTCCAGGAACCAGCGGTCGTGGGTCACGACCACGAGCGCGCCGGCGTTCCTGGACCAGCGGTTGTTGAGGTGTTTCGCGAGCCACGTGATGCCGTCCACGTCCAGGTGGTTGGTGGGCTCGTCCAGGAAGATCACGTCCCAGTCGCCGGTCAGCAGGCTCGCGAGCGCGACCCGGCGGCGCTGCCCGCCCGAGAGCTGCCCCACGGGGGTGTCCCAGTCCACGTCCGAGACGAGCCCGGAGATCACGTCCCGCACCTTGGGATCCGCGGCCCACACGTAGTCGGGCACGTCCCCCACCACGGCGTGGCCCACGGTCTGGTCCGGGTCCAGCGTGTCGGCCTGGTCGAGCATGCCCACGGTCGTCCCGCTGCGCACGGTCACCCGCCCGGAGTCCGGTGCGATGCGCCCCGCGAGCAGTCGCATGAGAGTGGACTTGCCGTCCCCGTTGCGACCCACGATCCCGATCCGGTCGCCCTCGTCGATCCCCACGGTGACCGAGTCGAACACGGTCTTGGTGGGGTACTCGAGATGTAAGTTTTCTCCGCCGATCAGATGAGCCACCCGGCAAGGATACAAGCGCGCACCGACGGGCCGCGGCGTCGTCGTGCCGGCCGCGCGGCCCGTGACGCCGCCCCACACCCGGGATACGACGACGCCGCGACCGTGCCCGGGACGACTTGCCGCGGCGTCGTCCCCCGTCCCACGGGCGTGCGAGACTGTGTGCCATGCACGACGCAACAGGACGCGGGGAGACGCCCGTGGGAACCGTCCTGGACGATCCCCAGGGCCTCGCCGCGGCGGTGGCCCGGATCCGTGAGTTCCCGGGGCCGGTGGAGATCACGATCGGTGGGGACCACCCCGTGGGGCCGCACATGGGTTCGCTCGTGCGCCGCCAGGCCGCTCTACGCCTGCGCGAGGCCGGCGCGGAACCCCTGTTGTTGCGCGCGCCCGTGGCCGTGGACGACGACATCCCCGACGAGGGCGTGCTCGCGGCCGTGGACGACGCCCTGGAGCTGTGCCGCGGTGTGGGCGCCGGGTGGCTCGTGCTCGCCCTGGGCGGGGTGGCGCACCGGGGGCGGCAAAGGCGGCGGCTGTACTCGATGCTCGCCGCGCTCGCGGAAGCAGCGTCCCACCGCCAGGTCAAGCTCATGGTGCAGAACAGTACGATCGTGGAGGAAGTGGGCATGCTCATGGCCCTGCTGGACCGCGAGTACGACAACGGCACGCTGGACGTCACCGCCCCGGACGTCACCTCCATGGCGTGGGACGTCTCGCGTTCCCGGGCCGCCGGACAGGCCGACAACGCTGCGTGGGAGTACGTGCGCCGCGCCGCCGCACGCGCCCCCGTGCTCGTGCGCGGGATCACCGTGGAGGACGCCGAGACCCTGTCCCGGGGGCTCCCCGGATTCGAGGAGAACCGTGCAGCGGGGCGGGTTCTGCTCGTGCTGACGCGCTGAACGCAGATGATAAAGTGACGTCTCGTGCGTCCTCCCGGCGCACGCACATGTTGGCGCCCGCGGGTGACAACGCTCCGCCATGGTGTAATTGGCAGCACACCGGCCTTTGGAGCCGTGAGTCTAGGTTCGAGTCCTAGTGGCGGAACGCACGACACATCGAGGCGTAGATGGCCCCCACCGCCTCACGAGCAACCAGAGGAGTCTGCTCCGTGAGCACCATTGACACCGCGAGCACCGGGCAGAACCCCGCCGCCGTCATCGTCCTGGCCGCGGGTAAGGGCACCCGCATGAAGTCCAAGACCCCCAAGGTCCTGCATGAGATTGGGGGTCGTTCCATGCTCGGCCACGCCTTGAAGGTGGCCCGCGAGCTCGCGCCGCAGCGCATCGTGGCCGTGATCCGTCACCAGCGCGATCTTGTGGCCGAGCACATCGCGGCCGTGGATCCCGAGGTCCTGACCGCGGACCAGTCGGACGTCCCCGGTACCGGTTCCGCCGTGGACGCGGGCCTCGAGGTCCTCGACGCCGAGACCCCCGTGAGCGGCACTGTGCTGGTGACCTACGGGGACGTCCCCCTGCTCATGGTGGACACGCTGCGCGAGTTCGTGGCGCACCACGACTCCCACGGCAACGCCGTGACGGTGCTGACCGCCGATCACCCCGAGCCCGGCAAGTACGGCCGGATCCTGCGGGACGAGCGCGGCGAGTTCGCCGAGATCAAGGAGTTCAAGGACGCCACGGACGCCGAGCGTGCCGTGAGCGAGGTCAACTCCGGGATCTTCGCGTTCGACGCCGCGGTGCTGCGGGATGCGCTCTCCCGCGTGGACACCGACAACGCCCAGGCGGAGAAGTACCTCACGGACGTCCCGCGTCTCGCGCGCGAGGCCGGCCACCGCGTGGACGCCTTGAAGATGACGGATTACATGGAGCTCGAGGGCGCCAACGACCGCGTCCAGCTCGCGGCACTGGGGCACTACCTCAACCAGCGCACCCTGGAAATGCACATGCGCAAGGGGGTGTCCATCGTGGACCCCGCGACCACGTGGATCGACGACACCGTGGAGCTCGAGGCGGACAGCACCGTGCTACCCGGGACCCAACTGCACGGGCGTACGCGGGTCGCGGAGGACGCCATCGTGGGCCCCGACACCACCCTGACCGACGTGATCGTGGGCCGCGGAGCGCACGTCACGCGCACCCACGGCAGCGATTCCGAGCTGCGCGCGGGCGCCACGGTGGGCCCCTTCGCGTACCTGCGCCCCGGCACGGTCCTGGGCGAGGACGGCAAGATCGGCACGTTCGTGGAGACCAAGAAGGCCACGATCGGACGCGGCTCCAAGGTCCCGCACCTGTCCTACGTGGGGGACGCCACGATCGGGGAGAACTCCAACATCGGCGCGGCCTCGGTCTTCGTGAACTACGACGGCGTGGCCAAGCACCACACCAGGATCGGCAACGACGTCCGCATGGGTTCGGACAACATGTACGTGGCCCCCGTGACCGTGGGCGACGGCGCCTACTCGGGTGCCGGGACCACCGTGCGCAAGGACGTCCCCGCCGGGGCCCTGGTGCTCACGGAGGGCAAGCAGGTCATCGTGGAAGGATGGGTGCAGGAGCACCGTCCCGGAACCGCGGCGGCACGCGCGGCCCAGGCCGCTCAAGACTCTGACCGCGACGACCACGCCTGAGTCCGGGCGCACGGCACGCGAGCAGTGATCCACAGGAATTCAAGGAAAGCGAGTTCACATGACCGGCATCACCAACACGGGTTCGAACCGCATGGTTCTGCTCTCGGGTCGGGCCCATCCCGAGCTCGCCAACAACATCGCCCGTGAGCTGGGCACCGAACTGGTCCCCACGGACGCGTACGACTTCGCGAACGGTGAGACCTACGTGCGCTTCGGTGAGTCGGTGCGCGGCGCGGACGCGTTCCTGATTCAGTCCCACCCCGCTCCCATCAACCAGTGGTTGATGGAGCAGCTCATCATGCTGGACTCCCTCAAACGGGCATCCGCCAAGTCCATCACCGTGGTCAGCCCGTTCTACCCGTACGCGCGCCAGGACAAGAAGCACCGCGGCCGCGAGCCCATCTCCGCTCGCCTGATCGCGGACCTCTACAAGACCGCGGGCGCGGACCGGCTGATGTCCGTGGACCTGCACACCGCGCAGATCCAGGGTTTCTTCGACGGACCCGTGGACCACCTCATGGCCATCCCGCTGCTGAGCGACTACGTGCGCTCCGTGGTGGATGTGGACAACGTGACCGTGGTGTCTCCGGACACCGGCCGTGTGCGCGTGGCCGAGCAGTGGGCCGAGCGCCTGGGCGGTGCCCCGCTCGCATTCGTGCACAAGACCCGGGACATCACCGTGCCCAACCAGGCGGTGTCCAAGGAGGTCGTGGGCAACATCAAGGGCCGCACGTGCGTGCTGATCGACGACATGATCGACACCGGCGGAACGATCACCGGCGCCGTGAAGGTGCTCAAGGACCAGGGCGCGAAGAACGTGATCATTGCGGCTACGCACGCCGTGTTCTCCGGTCCCGCCGTGGAGCGGTTGTCCTCGTGCGGGGCGGACAAGGTGGCCGTGACCGACACCCTGCCCGTGCCCCCGGAGCACCAGTTCGAGAACCTCGAGGTGCTCTCGATCGCCCCGCTGATCGCCCGTGCCATCCAGGAGGTCTTCGAGGACGGATCGGTCACCAGCCTGTTCAACGGCCGCTCCTGACAACCGCCGGTGACCGCTACGACGCGGTTTCCGGTACGACGAAGGCCGGGACGGCACACGCCACCCCGGCCTTCGTCGTACTCGGGAGTCGTGGTGTCCGGGGCGCATCACCCCGGACACCACGGCATCACAACCGGCTGATCCGGGTCCCGCCGTAGACGGTGTTGTACCCGATCACGTATCCGTTGGAGAACTGCTGACGGATCTCGTAGCCCGCGCGGTACTCGTCGGTCGTGGGATAGCCCAGGCCGCGCTCCATACCGGACTTCGCCCAGCGCTGACCGATCGCGCCGTACTCCTTGATCGCGCGCGAATCCGTGCGCGGGGACCACATGAGCTTGGTGGACTTACCGGACGGGGTACGGAAGACCTGGTAGGCCCCGCCCGCCAGCGAGCGCTCCTCGGTGATCGGGAAGCCGTAACCGCGTTCCCGTCCGGCGCCGATGAACTTCCCGCCGATGCTGCTCGTGTTGCGCACCATGTGCCCGCCCGTGGTGCGGTGCCAGTACGCGGTGGACTTCACGCCGTTGCGCACGAACTCTTGGTACCGGCCGCCGTTCGCGGCGTTGGCCTCGGGGCCCACCGGGGTGCCCCACTTCGCGGCGCCGCCCGTGGCGCGGTAGATCGCGCCGATGCCGCCGGCCACGGAGTAGCCGGTCGCGCGCCCGCCCAGCGGCTTGTAGTTCGACGACGACGCCAGGGCCTGCAGCTGCGCCCACGAACCGCCGTACACGTTCGAGTCACCCGAGAAGGGCCCGCTATCCGTGTACTGCCAGATGTCGTAGCGCGACCAGCCATTGGGGTACCACTGGGGTGCCATGACGCCGTAGGACGCGAGGTGCAGGGGGTGGTCGTTGAACTGCGCCGTGTTGCCCGTGCAGGTCTGCCACCAGTCCGCGGTCGTGTAGATCGCGGGCAGTCGACCAGTGCGCTGCTTGTAGCGGTCCGAGAAGGACTTGATCCACGCGGTCATCTGCGGCTGGGACATGTTGTAGCACGTGCCACCCAGGGAGGCGTACGGGTTGTACTCGATGTCCAGCAGGCCGGGCAGGGTCTTGCCGTCCGAGGACCAGCCGCCGCCGTTGTTGATGAAGAAGTCCGCCTGGGCGGCACCCGAGGACTGTGAGGGCAGCGCGAAGTGGTACGCGCCGCGGAACATGCCCACCTCGTACGAGCCCGTGTACTGGTCGTCGAAGGCCTCGGAGTGATAACCGGTCCCCTCGGTGGCCTTGACGTAGGCGAAGCGTGCGCCAGCGGCGTATTCCGCGCTCCAGTTCACGGCAGGCTGCCACCCGGAGACGTCCATGCCCTGGATCCCGGTCGGGATCCAGTTGTTCTCCCGGATCACGAGGGACATGGAACCGGCCGGGCCGATGCCCGTGGTGCCCGCGGCCTGCGCGGCGGCACTCGCGGTGGCCTTCGGGTTCGCGCTCGCGGACGGCGTGGCGGGGGTCTTGGGCGACGGCGCCGCGGTCGACGGCGCGGCGGAGGGTTTCGCCGCCTCGGGGCCCAGGACGTTCTCGGCCACCTTGTCGAGTTCCTTCTCGGACGCCTCCGAGAGGTTGGTCGTGGTCGCCATGGACTTCATCTTCTGGCCCATGGTCGCGCCGGGATTCTTGTCACCGGTCTTGGGCGGGGCCGTGGGCAGCTGGGGGTCCTTGACAACCGTCTCGAGTTCGTGGGTTTCCACGGAGACCACTTTCCCCTTCTCGGGATTGAGGTTCTCCGCGGGATCGTTGGCCGCCGTGGCGGGCATGAAGGTGGTCAGTGCCAGGACCGCGGCGGTCACGGCAGCGGGCAGCACTGATTTTCGGGGGGAGATCATACGCGTAGCCTTTACTGCGTGTGGGGGGAGCCACTCGTTGGGGGAAGGCGAGCGGCCAGGGGGACGCACTAGAAAGTGTAAGTGGTCACCCAGGAATTCGATGTATCTCACACGTAACGGGCATCACGATTGCATTTCGAGAAGAAATACTTCTGATTTCGACCTCAGTAGGCGCCTTCGGATGCGAAGACCGCACGCACGGTCCGCAACATGATGATCAAGTCCTGCACCGGCGACCAGTTCTCCACGTAGTACAGGTCCAGGCGCACGGTCTGGTTCCAGTCGAGGTCCGAGCGACCGGAGACCTGCCACAGGCCAGTGATCCCGGGGCGCACACGCAAGCGGCGGTAGACGTGCTGCTCGTACTTGTCCACCTCGCTGGCCAGCGGCGGGCGGGGCCCCACGAGGGACATGCTGCCGTTGAGCACGTTGATGAACTGCGGCAGCTCGTCCAGGCTGAACCGGCGCATCCACTTGCCGGGTGCGGTCACGCGGGGATCGTCCTTCATCTTGAAGAGCACGTCCCCCTGGGACTCGTTGGCGGCCATCAGGGCGGCCTTGCGTTCCTCGGCGTCCGTGTACATGGAGCGGAACTTGAGCATCCGGAACCGGGTGCCGTCGATCCCCACGCGCTCCTGCGCGAAGAACGCGGGACCGCCGTCGTGAGCCTTGACCAGGATGCCCAGCACGAGCATGACGGGGAAGAGGATGATCAGCGCGGCCAGGGCCCCGGTGACGTCGATGATGCGTTTGACGATCTTCTTGGCCCGGGTGAAACGCGGCGTGGCCACGTGGATCAGCGGCAGACCCACGAGCTGCTGGGTGTGGATGCGGGGTCCGGCCACGTCCGTGAGCCCGGTGTTCATGACCAGTCGGATCCGCTCGTCCGCGAGCGCCCAGCCCAGGTGGCGGATCTCGGTGGTGTTCAGGGGCACCGCGGCGGCCATCACGAGCGTCTCGATGTCGTGCTCGCGGCACGCCTGCATGATCCCCTGGACGCTCGGGCGTTCCTCCGGCGCGAGTGCGTTGACGGGCACCCGCACGGAGTGCAGGGACTGCGGCAGCTGGTGGTGCGAGGTGGGCATGTAGACAGCCACGGGGTTGAACCCCGCGTCCGGCCGGCTCTGCAACTCACCCACGAGTTCCACCGCACCCGGGAAACGGCCCACCACCATGGTGCGGGACATGTTGAGCCCGTTCTTGCGCCGCTGCATGAGCTGACGCCGCGCCCACATGCGTCCTGCGAGAAGGGTCAGGGTCCCCAGGGGCAGCGCGATCAGGATATACCCGCGCGCCGTGGGCACGTTGAAGGCGTAGGAGGCGATGGCGATCGCGGCGAACAGCGCGAGCGAGGCCGTGACGAGCTGCTTTGCCTCCTCCGCGCCGTTACCGATCAGGCGCACACCGCGAGTGCCGCGCAGCTCGAGCCACAGCCACCACCCCACGGCCAGCAGCAGCCCCACGAGCCAGTAGGGCACGGGCAGCACGTCCACCTGCAGCAACCCCTGCAGCCAGCCGAACCGCAGGGCCTGGGCCGCGGCGAGCGCGAGCACCAGGGACAAAGCGTCGTAGATCCTCAGTTTCGTCTGGTAGCTCTCGCGCCACGACAGGTGCTTGTGTTTCTGGCTTGCATGTTGGAACACGGTCGACGAACCTTCCCCCAAAAACCGTTCGACGGCGAGACGCCCCACGCGCTCGCTCCGATGCGTGGACCGTTCCCAACGAGTCCCCGCACCGCGGTGTTCATCTCCCCCGAGATTTACGCCCGCTAATCAGTCAACATACCCTCTCACCTGCCCGAATACCCCCTAAATTCATGAATCGGTACAGAATTGAGGACATGTGACGCTCTTGACGGGGCCGCGTCGTCGCCCGCTTGGGGGTCAAACCCGGAGGCGGTGCCGGGGGTGGGGCACGTGCTATCGTGGGCCCGTTGCCAAGGCGAGGGGGCGGTCGTCCCGCCCCGTTATCGACGACGGCTTGTGGATCCTTACGATCCATCGCGACCGGTGAGTGCATCCCGGGCGGTGGGCGAGTGGGTACCGCACCACGTCGGTCGTAACAACGTTCGGGACGCACGGTGCGAGCACCTCCACCGTGACTCGGACGGTCTGACGGTAACCAACCAGACCCACGATCGAAGGAGAACCACCATGGTGGACGTCATCACCATTCCCGCGACCCTGCGCACCGAGTTCGGCAAGGGCTACTCCCGCCGCGTGCGCGCCAACGACCAGATCCCCGCCGTGATCTACGGCCACGGTGCCGAGCCGCTGCACGTGATCCTGCCGGGCCACGAAATGATGCTCGCGTCCCGTAACTCCAACGCTGTGCTCGAGATCGACGTGGACGGCGAGGGCCACCTCGCGATGATCAAGGACGTCCAGCGCCACCCCGTGCGCCCCGAGATCCTGCACATCGACCTGCTGACCGTGCGCCGCGGTGAGCGTGTCGAGGTCGAGGTCCCCGTGACCGTCGAGGGCGAGGTCGCCGCGACCGCCGTGCACAACGTGGAGGAGAACGTCCTGCTCGTCGAGGCCGACGCGCTGAAGGTTCCCGAGAACGTCGTCGTGGACATCGAGGGCCGCGAGGCCGGCGAGCACGTCTACGCCGCGGACGTGACCCTGCCCTCCGGTGTCACGCTCGTGTCCGACCCCGAGCTGCTGGTCATCAACGTGTCCGAGCCCGTGGAGCAGGACCTGGGTGAGGAGCCGGAGGCCGAGGACGCCGAGGGCGAGACCGCGCAGGAGTCGGCCGGGGAGTCCTCGGACGACGAGTGATCCGAGTGATCGCCTGTCCGTAACGGGTTGAGGCGATGTGATGAGCGGCGGCAAGCACCACGTGTGCCTGCCGCCGCCGTCGTCCCCGGGTCCGGACACGGCCCCGGCAACGAACAATCCGACACCCGATACGGTGCGGGACGAACGAGCGGGGCCGCCCCGCCCGGAAGAAGGGACACGAGATGACGCAGCGCACGCTGGTCGTGGGACTGGGCAACCCGGGGGACCGCTACGCGGGGACCCGGCACAACATCGGTGCCATGGTCGTGGCCGAACTCGCGCAGCGCGCCGGCGTGAAACTCTCCGCCCACAGGGCGCGTGCCGCCGTGGCGGAGACCCGGATACGTCCGGGGGCGCCGCGACTCGTGTTGGCCCAGCCCCTGAGCTACATGAACGTCTCCGGGGGGCCCGTGAGCGCGTTGGCCAAGTACTATTCCCTGGGCGCGGACGAACTCGTGGTGGTCCACGACGACGTCGACCTGCCCTTCGGCGCCGTCAAGCTCAAGTGCGGTGGCGGGGAGGGCGGTCACAACGGGTTGCGGGACATCACCAAGGCCATGGGCGGGCCCGGTTACGCGCGGGTGCGCGTGGGCGTGGGTCGACCCCCGGGACGCATGGACACCGCGGACTACGTGCTCAAACGCTTCTCCGGCGCGCAGGCGAAGGAGCTGCCCCTGCTCGTCTCCGACGCCGCCGACGCCGTCGAGATGCTCAGCGAGCGGGGCTTGACCGCCGCGCAGCAGTACTTCCACCCGCGCAACCCGGCCTGACCGCCCGGCACGAGTAACGCGCCCGCTCCCCGGATCGGGGGAGCGGGCGCGTCTCTTGTGCAGCGGTGTGTGGGCGTCAGTCCAGGGTGTCCGGGTCGTGGCCGGCTGCGCGCATCGCCTTGTATTTCTTGTTGCGCGTGGCCACGAGAGCGCCACCGATCAGCGCGGCGAGCAGGGAACCGCACAGGATGCCCACCTTGGCGTGGTCACCGTGGGGGCTGCCCTCACCGAAGCTCAGTTCGCCCACGAGCAGGGACACCGTGAACCCGATGCCCGCGACGATCGTCATGCCGAACATGTCGAACCACGTGTAGTCCCGGTCCTTCTCCGCAGACGTGAAACGGTCCATGAGCCACGCGGCACCGAAGATGCCGATGGGCTTGCCGAGCAGTAGACCGGCCACGATGCCCAGGGCCACCGGGTCCGTGGCGGCGGAGGTCACACCGTCCCAGCCGCCCACGGCCACACCCGCCGAGAAGAACGCGAAGACGGGGATCACGAAGCCGTTGGACAGCGGACGGAAGCGGTGTTCGAGCGCGGGTGCCAACCCCATGCGCGGGTCCTCCTGACGGATGATGCGCGGCTTCTGCTTGAGCACGGGGACCATGAAGCCCAACAGGACGCCCGCGATCGTCGCGTGGATCCCGGACTCGTAGACCAGCCACCACGTCACCACACCGATGGGCAGCAGGATGACCCACGCGGCCCAGTGCCGGGCCATGAACCACCCCATGAACTTGTGGGTGAGGAACCAGTACAGTGCCAGCAGCACCGCGGCCCCGCCCAGGAACGGGAAGTTCACGCTCTCGGTGTAGACGAACGCGATGATCGCGATCGCGATGAGGTCGTCCACGACCGCCAGGGTCAACAGGAACGTGCGCATGGCCACGGGAAGGGATGAACCCACGACCGCGAGCACCGACACCGCGAAGGCGATGTCCGTGGCGGTGGGGATCGCCCAGCCGTGCAGCGCGGTGCGCTCCGAACCGGCGGCCAGGTTGACCCCCAGGAAGATCAACGCGGGAACGAGCACGCCGCCGCACGCGGCCACGACCGGCAGGATCGCCTTACGGATGTTGTGCAGTTCCCCGTCCACGAACTCGGCCTTCAACTCCAACCCCGTGAGGAAGAAGAAGATCGCGAGCAGCCCGTCCGAGGCCCAGTGCCCCACGGTGTGCTGCAGCCCGGCCACACTCGGGCCCACCTCGGTGTCACGCAGCCCGAAGTAGACCTCCCCCCACGGGGAATTGGCGATCACGAGGGCCAACACCATGGCGATCAGAAGGAGGAGACCGCCGGTGGTGTCCCGGCGGAGGAAATTCGTGAAGGATCCACCGGAACCGGAGGACGTCTGCGTGTCTGTGCTCAAGACAAGGAACTCCCGTCACGTGGTTCAGAGGTGAACCGCGGTTGTCGAGTAGGACGAAGGATGGCCGGGCGGGCACCGATGGTTCCCGCCCGGCCATCCTAGACCCGCAAGGCGCTCAGTTCTTGGCGATCCACGCCTCGGCCTGGCGGGCCTGCAGGGTCAGAGCCTTGCCGATGTAGGGCTCGGCGGCCGCGGCGATCTTCTTGCCCACGAGCGGGATGTTGGCCTGCACCTCACCGGTGACGTCCACCGAGGTCTCGTTCTCACCCAGGGGCTTGATGGTCTGGTGCGCGGTGGCTCCCACGGGCAGACCGGCCACTTTGATCTCGGTGCGCACGGTACGGGAACCGTCCGCGGCGGGGGCGTCGTACGTATCCACCTGGGTGAGCTTCACCCCGCCCTTGACGAACTTCTGCGCCACGTCCGGCAGCCTGTCCGAGCCCATGCTGCGTACGGTGCTCGCGGTGAACGCCGTGGAGGTGTCCCCGTTGACCTCGAAGGACTCGAACTGCGTCCCGGCCATGTCGCTCACGTGACGGACGAAGGCCTCGTCCACGAACGTGGCCAGGACGGTGTCCACGGGGGCCTTGATGGTGGTGGAAGCGTTGACGGACATGGTGCTCCTCAGGGTCGTCGCCGAATCGTCGGTTTCCGCGCGCCATGGGACACGGTGCGCGGGCTGCCCTCATCCTAGTCATCGGTCCCGCGACCGCGGCCTCCCGGATGCGCCGCGCAAGCCGGGAAACCGGCACAATGGACTATGTGAACCCGCATCCCGCCTCCGCTCCCGTCCTGCTCGCGTGCGCCCACGGGACCCGCGACGAGCGGGGACAACGCGCCGTCGCCGCCATGGTCGAGCAGGTGCGTGCGGCCCTTCCCGAGGTGGACGTGGTGGACACGTGGGTGGACGTCCAGGAACCCGACCTGGTGGCGCGCACCCGGGAACACGCCGAGCACCCCGCGGTGGTCGTGCCGCTGTTGCTCTCCGCCGGGTACCACGTGTTCGTGGACATGGCCCGGGCCGTCCAGTCCTCACCACAGCACGTCGTGGCCGCGGCACTGGGCCCCGACCGGCGCCTGGCGGGCGTGATGGCCCGGCGGCTCACCGAGGCGCTCGACGCCGCGGGCGCACCCGGTCTCGCACCGGCCGATCGCGTGCTCATGGTCGCGGCGGGATCCTCCGATCCCCGTTCGCGGGACGATTGCGAGCTCATGGCCCGATACCTCGGCGATGCACTGGGCACGCCCGTGACGGCCGCCTACCTCTCAGCGGCGCGGCCCTCGGTTCCCGATGCCGTGGCCGCCGCGCGCGCGGAGCTCGGTCAACACTCCGAACGGCCCGGCTCCCACGGTCGAGCATCGCGCCCGTACGCAGCGCAGAGCTCGGAAACCACGCCAGCCGATGCCGGGCGCGTGCTGCTCGTCCCGTACCTCCTGGCGCCGGGCTTCTTCCACGGTCGCGTCCTCACGGCCGGCGGCGACGTCGTGGCCGAGCCGCTGCTCGTCCACCCCGGATCGGTGCCCCCGGAACTCATGGAGCTCACTGTGGAGCACTACCGCGAGGCGGCCTCCCGCGCGTGATCGCACACGGCCTTGACCATGGCCCCCAGGCGGAACCGCTCGGGCACCACGGCGTTCGTGATGCCCGCTTCCTCGAGCGGTTGTACACACACCGGCCCGATCGCCACCGCGGTGCACCGGCCCTCGCGTAATGCGCCCACCAACTCGTCGTACGCGCCCACCGAGCGAGCGGCGTCGAACAGCGCGTCCACGGCGGGCGCGGCGGTGAACGTGACGTAGTCGATCTCCCCGGCCACGACGTCGCGTACGAGCCCGGCCAGTCGGGAACCCTCGTCCGCGGACTCCCACTGATAGGGCGCCACCACGCGCACCGCGATCCCACCCGCGCGCAACCGCTCGAGCTGCTCCTCGTCCGTGGTGCCGTGCACCTGCACGGTCACGGTCGCGGGGCGCTGCGCCGCGGGATCCCCCGCGAGCACGCGGCCCACGAGTTCCGCGGTGCGCCCGGACGCACCCGTGTACGCGCACGTCACGCCCTTGGCCTGCAACTGCCCCCGGGCCTTCGCTCCGCGTGCCATGACGACGACGCCGCGCAGCGTTTCCAGCAGCTCGTCACCCAGCCCTTCCTGCTCGGCCACGCGCAGCCACCGGTCGAAGCCGTAGCCCGTCGTGACGAGCACGGCGTCCGGGGGAGTCGCGATCGTCTCGCGCACGGTGGCCAACACGGCGTCGTCCTCGTCCACCGGGGCGAGCTTGAGCGCGGGCGCGTGGAGCACACGTGCCCCGTGGCGTTCGAACGCCCCGCCCTGCTCGGCGGCGCGGCGATGCGCGGTCACGGCCACGGTCAGTCCGGTCAGGGCGGGGTGTTCAGCTGTTGTCATGTCTCCAGGGTACGAGCGGGCCGCCCGGTGCGAGTCCGGCCGTGGGAACGGGTGTCGGGTCCGCGCGCTCGCGTACGGGGCTGACCTCGCGTGAGTCCGGCCGACCCGGTGCACTTCTTGCGAGGGCATGTTCCGGACGGGGCGCTCGCGGGGGATCGTGTCCGACGTCCCGAGTAGGCTGTAGCGCGTTCCGTCGCGCCCGTCATGGGCGCGGGGCCACAGGTCCCGATCACCGCACCCACCAGGAGTCAGCCACCCATGTCCCTGACCGGTCTGCTCACCGCGCTCTCCGAGGACCGCAGCTTCGCGAACATCCGCGCGCAGGCCGCCCGGCCGCTCACGGAACGCTCCGCCGAGACGATCATCAGCGCGACCGACGGCTTGCGCGCGCCGGTGCTCGCGCAGATCGCGCGGGGGCTCGCGGACGGGGCCGGGGCAGCGTCGTCGTCCGACGGGGCCAAGGGCGGTTCCGCAGGGTCCACCCCGATCCTGCTTGCCGTGACCGCCACGGGACGTGAGGCCGAGGAACTGCAGTCGGGGCTCGCGTCCTACGTGCCCGCCGAGCAGATCGCGAACTTCCCGTCCTGGGAGACCCTGCCGCACGAACGACTCTCGCCGCGCTCGGACACCGTGGGTCAGCGATTGAGCGTGCTGCGGCGCCTGGACCACGCGCAGGACGGGGAACAGCCGCTGCGCGTGGTCGTGGCGCCGGTGCGTTCGGTGCTGCAGCCCGTGGTCGCCGGGCTGGGTGCCATGAAACCGGTGACGCTGCGCACGGGCCAGGAGTACGACTTCCAGCAGCTCGTGGCACGTCTTGCCGGGGCAGCGTATTCGCGCGTGGACATGGTGACCCGCCGTGGTGAGTTCGCGGTGCGCGGTGGCATCATCGACGTCTTCCCGCCCACCGAGGACCACCCGGTGCGCGCGGAGTTCTTCGGGGACGAGCTCGACGAGATGCGGTGGTTCGCGGTCGCGGACCAGCGCACGCTGACCGATGCCGAACACCCGTCCGTGATCGTGGCGCCGCCGTGCCGCGAACTGCTCATCACCCCGTCGGTGCAGTCGCGCGCCGCCAAGCTCAAGGAACAGCTGCCGGGCGGGCGCGAGATCCTGGAGCGTATTGCTGGCGGGCAGTACGTGGAGGGCATGGAATCGCTCGCGCCACTGCTCGCGGACGAGATGGTCCAGCTCATGTCCCTGCTGCCCGAAGGCTCCATGACCGTGGTGCTCGAACCCGAGAAGGTCCGGGCCCGCGCGCACGACCTCGTGGCCACCAACCAGGAGTTCCTCACGGCCGCGTGGGAGTCCGCCTCGGGCGGCAACGACGCCCCGCTGGACCTGCACGCCGCGCTCGACGCCGACGACGGCGCGTCCCGCACGCTCGCCGCCGGGTCCTTCCACACCGTGGGGGAGGTCCGGGAACTCGCGCTCGACCGGTCGGTGGGGTGGTGGTCCGTCACGGGGCTCAACGTCAACGCCGTGACGACCTCCCAGATCGACGCCGACACCGCGGACGAGGAGGTCCGACTCGCGGACACCGACGCCGACACCCTGACCGTCACGGCGCGCGAACCCACCCGGTTCTCGGGGGACGTGGAGGCCATGCTGCGCTTCCTGGGGGAGCGCGTGCACGACGACTGGCGGGTCGTGCTCGTCACGGACGGCCCCGGACCGCTGCAGCGGCTGAGCGAGCTGCTGCACGGGGCGGAGATCCCCGCCGCCCGGTGCGACAGCCTCACGGAGGTGCCCCGGGCCGGTCTCGTGGAACTGACCACGGCCCGCGCCGGACGCGGGTTCGTCATCGAGGCCACGCGCACCGCCCTGTTGACCGAGGCGGACGTGCTCGGGCGTTCCACCGCCTACGACAACCGGGCCCAGCGCAAACTGCCGCAGCGGCGCAAGCGCAACCAGGTGGACCCCCTGGCCCTGCAGAAGGGCGACTACGTGGTGCACGAGCAGCACGGGATCGGGCAGTTCATCGAACTCGTGCAACGACCGATCGCCGGGGCCATGACTGCCCCGGGTCAACCCAAGCCCGTGCGCGAGTACCTCGTGCTCGAGTACGCGCCGTCCAAGCGCAACGGTCCCCGGGACCGGTTGTTCGTGCCCACGGAGCAGCTCGACCAGGTGAGCACGTACGTGGGCGGGGAAGCGCCGTCGTTGTCCAAGATGGGTGGCGCGGACTGGAACAAGACCAAGCGCAGCGCCAAGAAGGCCGTCAAGGAGATCGCCAACGAGCTGATCCGGCTGTACTCGGCGCGCATGGCGTCCAAGGGGTACGCGTTCGGCCCGGACACCCCGTGGCAGCGCGAACTCGAACAGGCCTTCCCGTACGTGGAGACCCCGGATCAGCTCACCACGATCGACGAGGTCAAGGCGGACATGGAACGGCCCATCCCCATGGACCGGTTGATCTCCGGGGACGTGGGCTACGGCAAGACCGAGGTCGCGGTGCGCGCGGCGTTCAAGGCCGTGCAGGACGGCAAACAGGTGGCCGTGCTCGTGCCCACCACGCTGCTCGCCCAGCAGCACACCGAGACCTTCGCCGAACGCTTCTCGGGCTTCCCGGTGCGCCTGGCCACGCTGTCCCGGTTCCAGAGCGCCAAGGAGTCCAAGGCCACGCTCGAGGGACTGCGCTCCGGCGCGATCGACGTCGTCATCGGGACCCACCGACTGCTCTCCAAGGAGACCCAGTTCAAGAACCTGGGCCTGGTGATCATCGACGAGGAACAGCGTTTCGGCGTGGAGCACAAGGAGAAGCTCAAGGCCATGCGCACGGACGTGGACGTCCTGGCCATGTCCGCGACCCCCATCCCGCGCACGCTGGAGATGTCCATGACGGGCATCCGTGAGACCTCCACGCTCGCGACCCCCCCCGAGGAACGCCACCCCGTGCTCACGTACGCGGGGCCCTACACGGACAAGCAGGTCTCCGCGGCCATCCGGCGTGAGCTCATGCGCGAGGGCCAGGTGTTTTTCATCCACAACCGTGTGTCCTCGATCGAGGCGCAGGCCAAAGCGCTCGCCGAACTCGTCCCCGAGGCGCGGATCGCGGTGGCCCACGGGCAGATGAGCGAGTCGCGCCTGGAGCAGATCATCGTGGACTTCTGGGAGAAGAAGTTCGACGTCCTGGTGTGCACCACCATCGTGGAAACGGGCCTGGACATCGCCAACGCCAACAC
>NZ_DDIY01000006.1:195129-258874 GCF_002338785.1 Kocuria sp. UBA1838
GGTCGCGTGGGCCGTGGGCGTGAACGTGCCTACGCCTATTTCCTGTATCCCACGGAGAAACCGCTCAGCGAGACGGCACTGGAACGGCTCAAGGCCGTGGCCGCCCACAACGAGCTCGGCTCGGGCTTGCAATTGGCCATGAAGGACCTCGAGATCCGCGGCGCGGGCAACCTGCTGGGCGGGGAACAGTCCGGACACATCGCGGGCGTGGGCTTCGACATGTACCTGCGGCTCGTGGGGGAGGCGGTGGCCGAGTACCGCGGCGACCAGGACACGGGTCCCGCCGAGATGAAGATCGAGCTGCCCGTCAACGCCCACCTCCCGCACGACTACGTGCCCGGTGAGCGCTTGCGGCTCGAGGCGTACCGCACGATCGCGAACGCCGCCACGGAAGAAGCCGTCGCGGAGGCCGGCGAGGAACTCAAGGACCGTTACGGCCCGCTACCCACCCCGGTGGAGAACCTGCTCGACGTCGCCCGGTTGCGGATCCGGGCGCGCGCCGCGGGTCTCACGGACGTGGCCACCCAGGGCACCATGATCCGGTTCTCGCCGGCCGAGCTCACCGAGTCCCGCGAGATGCGCCTGACTCGGATGTACCCGGGCGCGCAGGTGAAGTCGGTCCCGGGGGCGGACACCCGCATGGCGCTGATCCCCAAACCCAAGACCGCGCGGATCGGGGGCAAGGACCTCGTGGACGGGGAGATCCTCGCATGGGCACGGGAGGTGCTGGACGCGATCTTCCCTCCGGTACAGGCACCTACGGAGGAGGTCTCCCAGTAGGGATAGCGCGGCCCCGTCCGGGCGCCGCCTCGCTCGGGTACTGACTCACCCCGGGTACCTTGGCGCGGCGTCGTCGCAGGTCCCCACACGGAAACAGCCCCACTCATCCGGGTGGACGAGTGGGGCTGTCGTGGATGTGATGCGTCAGTGGCTCACGTTGTCCTGGCGCTGACCCGCTCCAATGGGCTGGCGGGCCATCTCGGAGGCGTCGCGCGGGAGGTCCAGGGTGACTTCCTTGCCACCCGTGGAGTGCTTGGCGGTGCTGCCGTTGAGGATCGTGGTGGGGACCATGAGGGCCAGACCGTAGGCCAGGATCCCGAGCAGGAACAGCAACCAGCTGTCCGGGTAGGACGCGAAGAGGTAAAGGCTCACCAGGATGGTGATGAAACCGCCGCCGAAGAGGATGGCGTTCTTCACGACGTCGTCCTGGCCAGAGTACTGCGGCTTGCGGCGGGACGCGGAATCGTGGTCGGAGCGGGCGGCCCGGTGGTCCTCGGTCACCGCGTGGCTGCCATCCTCCACCGTGCGCCCAGCGGAGTACTGATCGCTCGTGTGTGTTTCGGCTCTTCTGACCATGAGTTCACCCTTTCAGACCGCCGCGGCGGGCCCATTACGTTCCTGCGCCCAGTCTAGTGCCTGGGACCGGAACTTGCCGACATTCCGTCGATATCGAGCACCCGAACCGGCGCGCGTTCTCACAACTTCGCGACGACGTCCGCGAGCAGCCGGGAGATCCGGGGACCGGCGGCCTGGCCGGCCTCGAGCACTTCCTCGTGGGACAGGGGCTCGTCGCTGATCCCCGCCGCGAGATTGGTCACGAGGGACATCCCCAGCACCTCGAGGCCAGCGTGGCGCGCGGCAATCGCCTCGAGCGCCGTGGACATGCCCACGAGGTCCGCCCCGAGCACCTTGGCCATCCGAACCTCCGCCGGTGTCTCATAGTGCGGTCCGGTGAACTGGGCGTAAACGCCCTCGTCGAGTCCGGGGTCCACCTGGTGGGCGATGTCCCGCATCCGCCGAGAATAAAGGTCGGTGAGGTCCACGAAGGTGGCGCCCTCGAGCGGGGAATGGGCGGTGAGGTTGATGTGATCGCGGATCAATACGGGGGTCCCGGGCGCCCATGCGGGGTTCAGTCCGCCGCATCCGTTCGTCAGGATCATGATCTCGGCTCCGGCCGCGGCGGCCGTGCGCACGCCGTGGGCCACGGCCCGCACACCCTTGCCCTCGTAGAAGTGGGTGCGCGCCCCGATCACCAGGGCGTGATCCCCGTTCGTGAGCCGGACGGAGCGCAGGGTGCCGCCGTGGCCCTGCAGGGCGGGGGCCGAGAAGCCGGGGATCTCGGTCGCGGGGATCTCGTGCTCGGTCTCACCGATGAGGTCCGCGGCACCGCCCCACCCGGAGCCCAGGGTCAGGGCGATCCGGTGGGTCTGCACGCCGGTGCGCTCACGCAGGACGTCCGCGGCGCGGCGGGCGAGGTCGAAGGGATCCGTGGAAGCAGTTGCGTTCTCAGTCACGGTCATCACTCTAAGCCGCGATCCACCGCTCGGACGTGAAGGGCCCGGGCAATGGACCTGCCGGCCAGGGGGTCGTCCTCAACGATCGGCGGGAGGTGCACCCCGCACCACGTGGCCATTGAGCGGAGGGGCCGGATCGGACGCGGGCGGGCGCTGCCGGCAGAGTGAGGCCGTGAGAACCACCCCGACGACCAGGACGACGACCAGGACGACGAAAAGGACGAAGCCCAGAACGACAACGAGAGCGACGGTGGACATGTCTCCTCCTACGACGTGTGTTCGCTGACTCGGCCATTCGTAACCGGCCCGCGGAAGACCCGGACCACCATCATGGGCGGTAGCACCCGGGGTAAATGCTGCAACAATGGGGACCGTGAGTGTGCAGACTGAATTTGCGAATCCGAAGCTCGTGATCATCGGCGGCGGCCCCGGTGGTTACGAGGCCGCACTGGTCGCCGCGTCCCTCGGTGCGGAGGTCACCGTGATCGAGGAACAGGGCATGGGCGGTTCCGCCGTGCTCACGGACGTGGTCCCCTCCAAGACCCTGATCGCGTCCGCGGACACCATGAACCGGTTCGCGGACGCCAAGGACCTGGGCGTGCACGTGGGGGACGGTCAGGACGCGAGCGAGGAGTTGAACAATCTCCGCGTGGACCTGGACACCGTCAACGTGCGCCTGCTGCGCCTCGCCGCCACGCAATCCCGTGACATCAAGCGCGGACTGGAGCGCGTGGGCGTGCGCGTGGTGCAGGGCCGCGGCCGCCTGGCCGATCAGCACACCGTGGTGGTCAGCCCCTCCGACGACGACGCCGAGTACGAACTCCACGCGAACGTCGTCCTGCTCGCCGTGGGCTCGCACCCCCGGGAGATGGACACCGCCAAGCCGGACGGCGAGCGGATCTTTAACTGGAAGCAGATCTACCAGCTCACCGAGATCCCCGAGAAGCTGATCGTGGTGGGTTCGGGTGTCACCGGCGCGGAGTTCGCCTCCGCGTACAACGGCCTGGGCTCGGAGGTCACCCTGATCTCGTCCCGCGAGCAGGTGCTGCCCGGTTCGGACACCGATGCCGCCCAGGTGCTTGAGAACGTCTTCGAGCGCCGCGGTCTGCGCGTGCTGTCCCGCTCCCGCGCCGACTCCGTGGAGAACACTGGGGACGGCGTGCGCGTGACGCTCTCTGACGGGCGCAAGGTGCGCGGTTCGCACTGCCTGCTGGCCGTGGGCTCAATCCCGAACACCGCGGACATGGGTCTCGAGGAGGCCGGGGTCGCCATGGACGAGCGCGGTCACATCAAGGTGGACTCGGTCTCCCGCACGTCGGTCAGCGGGATCTACGCCGCCGGTGACTGCACGGGCGTGCTGCCCCTGGCCTCCGTGGCCGCGATGCAGGGCCGGATCGCCGTGGCCCACATCCTGGGTGACACCGTGCACCCGCTGCACACGGACGAGGTCGCGTCCAACATCTTCACGTCCCCGGAGATCGCTTCCGTGGGCATTTCCCAGTCGGACGTCGAGGCAGATCCCGCGATGTTCACCGGCATGACCATGAAGCTGTCCACCAACCCGCGCGCCAAGATGATGGCCGTGGACGACGGTTTCGTGAAGATCTTCGCCCGCCGCGGCAGCGGGACGGTCATGGGCGGCGTGGTCGTGGGACCGCGCGCCTCCGAGCTGATCTTCCCGATCGCGCTCGCGGTGACCCACCGCCTGGGCGTGGACGACCTCTCCGACACGTTCGCGGTCTACCCGTCCCTGTCCGGCACGATCGCGGAGGCCGCGCGCCGCTTGCATGTCCACCGCTGACTGCCCCGCTCGGGCGAGCACCGCTCGTTCCGGCCGGGCACGGTTCGCACCCCGGGTACGACGGCGCCGCGGTGACCTTCCGTACGGAAGGTCGGTCACCGCGGCGTCGTCGTCCGTGGAAGCGGAAGGCCTACTTGGCGGCCTTGGTGCGCACGGTGTACATGTTCACGTGCCGGGTCTCGGGGGAGAACCACAGCGCGATGAGCGTAATGACGGCGGCGAAGGACAGGTACAGGCCCACCGCGCCCACGCCGAAGCGCGCGTTGAGCAGCACCGCGATGTAGGGGGTGATCGCCGCACCCAGGATGGACGCCACGTTGTACGCAATGCCCGAACCGGTGTAGCGCACGTTCGTGGGGAACAGTTCGGGCAGGATCGCGGACATGGAACCGAACGTCAGGCCCATGAGGGTCATGCCGATCGTGAGGAAGACCAGCACGCGCAGCAGGGACGCATCCGCGCCCGTGCCCACGAGGTCGGGGTTCATGATCAGGGCGAAGCTCAGGCCGAACAGCAGGATGAGGCTCGTGATCACGAGCTGCGAGGAGCGGCGGCCGTAGCGGTCCGCGAGCCAGCCCGAGACGGGGACCATGGCGGCGAACAGCAGCACGGCGAGCAACTGCAGGATCAGGAACGTGCGGTACTCGATGCCCAGGCCACCGGTCTCCGGCTTGCCGATCCCGTAGGACAGCACCCACGCGGTCATCAGGTAGAACAGAACGTACGTGGCGAGCATGATGAACGTGCCCTGGATGATCTGCACCCACGACGTCTTGAAGACCTCGGCCACGGGGGCCTTGACCTTCTCACCCTGCTGTTCCGCGCGCTGGAACACCGGGGTCTCCTCGAGCTTGATCCGCACCCACAGACCCAGCAGGACCATGACCACGGACGCGAGGAACGGGATCCGCCAGCCCCACACCAGGAACGGGTGGCCCGTGCCCAGGTGGTGACCCGCGGTGCCGAACTGCATGACCACGGTCAGCAGCAGGAAGAAGCCGTTGGCCAGGATGAACCCGAACGGCGCGCCGAGTTGCGGCCACATCGCGGCGCGGGCCCGTTTGCCCTCCTCCGCGTACTCGGTCGCGAGCAGGGAGGCACCGGACCATTCGCCGCCCAGTCCCAGGCCCTGACAGAAGCGCAGGATCGTGAGGATCAGGGGAGCCCAGATGCCGATCTGGTAGAACGTGGGCAGCAGGCCGATCAGGAACGTGGCGATACCCATGGTCAGCAGTGCGCCGATCAGGGTGGCCTTACGCCCGATCCGGTCCCCGTAATGACCGAAGATCACGGAGCCGATGGGCCGGCCGAAGAACGCGGCGGCGAACGTGGCCATGGAGGCCAGCAGCTTGGCGGTGTCGTTCTCGCCCGTGAAGAACAGGGCGGGGAACACGGCCACCGCAGCGGTCGCGTACACGTAGAAGTCGTAGAACTCGATCGTGGTTCCCGCGAGGGACGCCAGGATCACGCGGCTGCGGGGCACACGTGATTGCTCCGCGGGGGATCCCGGATCCACGGTGGACACGGTGGAAGACATGAAGAACCTCACAGGGACTCAGGGGCGAAATGCCTTCAAGATAAGACCGGCCATACCGCATGATGAATTGTGGTGTCCACATTCTGAGATGGAACCTCGACGTCGCTCAGTTCGTGTGCTGGGCCGGTCTCGTCGTCGAGCGGGTGCGTAGCGGCCCCGGTCCTGTTCCGAACCGGGCCACTACGACGGATTGGTGGGAGCTCCGGGGCGATGCCCCGGCCCCGTAAGGCGATGCGCCGGGGCGTCAGCCCGTGATGGAGGCCAGCACGGTGCCGGCGGAGACGGTGTCCCCCTCGGACACGTCCAGGTCCTTGATCACACCGGACTTGTGGGCGGTGAGCGGCTGCTCCATCTTCATGGCTTCGAGCACCACGATCAGGTCCCCCTCGGAGACCTCGTCCCCGTTGGCCACGGCGATCTTCACGATCGTGCCCTGCATGGGTGAGGAGAGGGAATCCCCCGAGGCTCCGCGGGCCGCCGTGCCGCGTCCGCTGCGCTGCTTGCGTGCCTTGGGCTGGGCTGCGGCCGGGCGGGCCGCACCTCCCAGCAGCGGCATGGTCACCTCGAGGCGCTTACCGCCCACCTCCACGACGACGCTCTGCCGTTCGGGTTCGTCCGCCGAGGGTTCGGGTGCCACGGTGAAGGGTTCGATCCGGTTGTCGAACTCCGTCTCGATCCACCGGGTGTGCACGGTGAAGGGGGTGTCGTCCGGGGTTGCGAATGCGGGATCGCTCACCACGGCCCGGTGAAACGGGACGACAGTGGGCATGCCCTCGATCGTCAGTTCCTGCAGGGCCCGGCGGGACCGTTCGAGGGCCTGCGTGCGGGTCGCACCGGTCACCACGAGCTTGGCGAGCATCGAGTCGAAGTTCCCGCCCACGGTCTCGCCGGCCTCCACGCCGGAGTCCACGCGCACGCCCGGCCCGGAGGGCACGGTGAACGTGGTGAGCGTGCCGGGGGAGGGCATGAAGTTGCGGCCGGCGTCCTCGCCGTTGATCCGGAACTCGAAGCTGTGTCCGCGGATCTCGGGGTCGTCGTAGCCGAGGGCCTCACCGCGGGCGATGCGGAACTGCTCCCGCACCAGGTCCAGTCCCGAGACCTCCTCCGACACGGGGTGCTCCACTTGTAGGCGCGTATTGACCTCCAGGAAGGAGATCGTCCCGTCCTGGCCCACGAGGAACTCGCACGTCCCCGCGCCCTGGTACTGGGCTTCCTTGAGGATGGCCTTGGAGGACTCGTAGAGCCGCTCGATCTGCTCGTCCGACAGGAACGGCGCGGGTGCCTCCTCCACGAGCTTCTGATTGCGCCGCTGCAGCGAGCAGTCGCGCGTGGACACCACGACGACGCTGCCGAACTGGTCCGCGAGGCACTGGGTCTCCACGTGGCGGGGTGCGTCCAGGAACCGTTCCACGAAGCACTCACCGCGGCCGAACGCGGCGGTAGCCTCGCGCACGGCCGATTCGTAGAGCTCGGGGATCGCGGCGCGCTCACGCACCACCTTGATGCCGCGGCCGCCACCACCGAAGGCGGCCTTGATCGCGATCGGCAGGCCGTGTTCGTCCGCGAAGTCCAGGACCTCCTGGGCCGAGGACACCGGGTCGGCGGTGCCGGGGACCTGCGGCGCCTCGACCTTCTCCGCGATGTGGCGGGCCGCGACCTTGTCACCGAGCTGGGCTATCGCCGCCGGGGGAGGGCCGATCCATGTGAGTCCCGCCGCGATCACCGCGGAGGCGAATTCCGCGTTCTCGGACAGGAACCCGTAACCGGGGTGGACGGAGTCGGCACCGGCGCGTCGGGCGGCGTCGAGGATCTTGTCGATCCGCAGGTAGGAGTCCGCGGCGGTCGTCCCGCCCAGTGAGTACGCCTCGTCCGCCATGCGCACGTGCAGGGCATCCCGGTCCGGGTCCGCGTAGACGGCCACGGAGGTGATGCCCTCGTCGCGCGCGGCGCGGATCACGCGCACCGCGATCTCCCCTCGGTTGGCCACGAGGACCTTGGTGACGGGGCGGGTTGCGGTGGCGGCCTCTTGCTGCCGCGAGGTGGTTGTCACGTGATAGCTCCTTGTCGACTCTCTGCCGAAAGGTTAGTGCCCCGCGCCGGGGAACGCCTAAGCGCGGGGGCACCGCGGTGCGGTAACTGTGGAAGATCTACAAATCATTGCGCCCCGCCCTGTGCTGCGGCACCCCACCACGAGGACGCCCGGATCCCTACCCCGGCGAGCAGGGTACGCAGGGTGGACAGGCTCAGCCCGATCACGGCGTTCGGATCCCCGTTCACCCGTTCGATGAACTGGGATCCCCGCCCGTCCAGGGTGAAGGAGCCTGCGACCTGGAGGGGCTCACCCGTGGCCACGTAGTCCTCGATCTCCGCGCGTGTCATGGTGGCGAAGTGCACGTCCGCGGAACAGACCAGGCCGTTGCCGGAAGCCTCGCCCGTGCGCGCATCCACGAGCCAGTGGCCCGTGTGTAGCGTGCCCGTGCGCCCGCTCATGGCGCTGATGCGCTCGATCGCGACGTCCGGCTCGTACGGCTTGCCGTAGGGGACGCCGTCGAGCTCGAACACGGAGTCGCAACCCAGCACGAGCCGCCCCTCCGCTTCCGGAAGCGCTGCGACGGCCTCCGCCTTGGCCCGTGCCAGTAGCAATGCGGTCTCTGCGGGGGTCTCGGGGGCTTCCGCGGCCACGAGGGCGTCCTCGTCCACGTGGGAGACGACGGCGCGGTACGGGATGTGCGCGCGTTCCAACAGGGATGCGCGCGCCGGTGATTGCGAGGCCAGGACGAGAGCGGGGTGCACGCCCCTCACTCTACGGCGGATCGGGTGAGGGGACGTCGGTCCGGTGAGGAGGGGTGTGCTCGCGGGAGGGCTGCGATCATACAAATAGGGACAACCTCAAGCATCTGGATGTACCCTGTTACGTCGGCCGCGCGCGTGGAGAGGGAGGTGGCCCGGATGGTCGAGATCGTGCGTCGTGGTGCGCGCATCCCACGGGACCTCCCCGGCGTCACCGGGTCCCGACCAGCGACAGCATCCCATGCCTCGAACGGGCCCGCGCTGTCCCTCGGGACCGGGCTGGCGAACGGGCCGTCCATAGGAGCCGGGCTCCCGCACGGGCCGTGGCTCTCGGACGGCATCGGCCTTACGAACGCCACCGGGACACCACCGGCGCGGCCTTCGCGATGGCTGTCCCGCCCCCTGACGTCGATACTGCTGGACGCCCTGGCCGTGACCCTGGCCCTGATCCTTGCCAACCAGGTGGTGGCTCGAGGCGCGGTGATCGCCCTGCCGGGCGACGCCGGACTCACGTACCCGCAACTGTCCGTTCCACTGGGAACGGGGTGGCTCGCGGCGCTCGCCACATGCCGACGGGTCGTGCGGCTGCCCCGTGGTTATTGGCGCACCGAGTGCCGCTGCATCGCTCGTGCCGCGTTCATCGTGCTCGGTGCGGTGTGCATGGCGGCCGTGGTCCTACCGCTCGACATCGACCGCCCGTTCACGGCCGTGACGTTCGCCGCGGGGCTGCTCCTGCAGCTCGTGAGCCGGTGGCTCATCCGGCGCGCCGCCCTCCGCCGACGGGACGACCGCGCGCGAACGGCGGGTCCGCACCTGGGATCCGAGGCGCGGAGCGCCGCCGTTCACGAGTGACGCGGGCCCGATGAAGGTGCTTCCTAGGTGTTGTGGGGGATGGGGTTGTTGGTACGGCTGTGGTGGTGAAATGAGGGACGGGCTGCTCGTCGCGGGATGGAAGTTCCTACACCACCCACCCGTACGAGAGAGCCCGTTCATGACCCACGCTAATGCACCCCTGACCCCGACCGGCCCTCTGCGGATGGTGCACCGTCATCTCCACGATGGTGTGCCCCAGGCTCACGTGGCTGCAAAGTTCCGGGTTTCCCGGCCGGCCTACACCGAGGCCCTCGAGGATGAGAAAGCAGCCACCACAGTCGGGTTCTTCTCCCGGCTTTTCGGAAGTAATCGAAAGGTGGGGCGGTTATACCTTCCGTCGAGGACCCCATGGAAGGACATCATGAGCATCGTTATCACCGGAGCTACCGGCCAGCTTGGCCGCCAGGTCGTGGAAACACTGCTGGAGCGCAACGTTCCGCCGCAGGAGATTGTGGCCGCAGGGCGTGCAGTTGACAAGATCGCGGATCTGGCACAGCGCGGTGTCCACGTGAGGAAGCTGGACTACACCGACGCGGCCTCCGTAGGAAAGGCCTTGAAGGGGGCCAGCAAAGTCCTCCTGATCTCAGGTTCCGAGGTGGGCCAGCGGGTGGAGCAGCACCGTACCGTGATCGAGGCCGCTCAGCGCGAGGGTATCCAGCTGGTCGCCTACACGAGCATCGCCAACGCAGACGGCAGTGGGATGAAGCTGGCCGTCGAGCACCAAGCCACCGAGACCCTCCTGGAGCAGTCCGGCGTTCCTTTCGTCCTGTTGCGCAACAGCTGGTATCTGGAGAACTACACCGACCAATTGCCGGGCGTGCTCGCTCAGGGTGCCCTCGTGGGCAGTGCCGGCAATGGTCGGGTGAGCGCCGCCTCCCGCGCAGACTATGCCCAGGCGGCCGCCGCGGTGCTGCTGGCCGACGACCAGGCCGGCAGGATCTATGAGCTCGGCGGTGACGAGCCGTTCACCATGGCCGAGCTTGCGGCAGAGATCAGCGCCGCGGCCGGCCAGCACATCTCCTACCAGGACCTGCCGCCGCGCGAATACGCCGCAATGCTCGTCAGGGTCGGAGTGCCCGGGGGGGGGGGCGCGGAAATCCTCGCAGATTCTGATCTGGGAATAGCCCGCGGAGACCTCCTGGTGAACTCTGGAGACCTGAGCAGGCTTATCGGACGCCCGGCCACGTCCATGGCTGAGGCTGTTCGTTCGGCTGTCGCCGCAATCTAACCTCTCGGTAGAACCTGCATGAGTGGGTAGTTCTGTTTGTCCACCCTTCCAACCGGACAACCAGAACTACCCGCCGACCCCGCCCCTGCCGGCAAACCCCACACTGACGTCCGATGGTGACGTCTGCCGAGGGGTGTCCAGATTCTTCTATGTCGGTCAAGAGCCATTCACGCTCGGGGTCGTAGCGTTGAGGGTTCGATAGACGTGACGGGCTAGGTAGTGCTTGATGCAGCGGCGGATCTCTCGATCGTTCCTTCCTTCCGCTCGGCGGTTGGTGACGTATAGCCACGTCTGGGCGTCGTAGGTCACCTTGGTGGTCGAGACCGGGCGTGGGGAACGAGTAGGTGACGACTGATCGTTAGCGTTGAGAGGCGCTGGCGGGGAGGATGTCATCATGCCCGGTCCTCATCCCAGAGAGTTCCGGGAGGACGTTATCGCGGTCGCTCGGGACTGCAGCGCGCCTCGCGGACGTTGCACGACCGTCAGGAACCTGCCGGTCCCCCCCCGAGCAAGTCAAGGACGATCGATCCGCCACCATGAGGGGCAGACGAAGCGCCCGGTGGAGACTGCGGTGTGGGAGGCTGGCCGGCGTGGGAACCCAACCCGGCTACGACGCCCTGGCCGAACAGTACGAGCTTGCCTTCCCGGACCCGTTCCAGACACCTTTGGAACGGCATGCGGTCGCCGCCTTCACGGACATGGTCCTGCAACACCACGGCGAGGGCGCCGTGGTGGACATCGGGTGCGGGACCGGGCACGTCACCGCCGACCTCGCCCACCGCGGCCTTCACGTCGTGGGCATCGATCCCTCAGAAGCCATGCTGGATATCGCCCGCAGGTCTCACCCCGAGGTGGTGTTCCGGCGTGGTGAGGCGAACCTGAACGACTCCTTGGAGTCGACCGATCAGCGGGTTCCGCTGCGGGGCGTGCTGGTCCGGTTCAGCCTGATCCACGTCGAGCCCCACCACATCGGCGGGGTGCTCGCCTCCTGGGCCCAGCGCATGCCAGTCGGCGGCGTGGTGCTCCTGGCCTTCCAGAGCATCGATGACGAGAGACAAACCGGCGGTGCCGTTCGGTCACGCGGTGGCACCAGCCTGGCGCTGGCACCCCGAAGAGATGAGCCGGCAACTTTCCTGGGCTGGATTCGACGAGGCCTGGCGCACGGTGAGCCGGCCTGATCCACTGCACCGCTTCCCCGAATGCCAACTGGCCGCCGTACGTCGCCCCTGACAGCAACCCCCATTGCGCCACGGCGTCAGTGGCTGTGCCACCCACCAACGAGTCGAGGCACATTCCAAGTTAGGAAGCTCGCCCTTCGGTATTTAGAATGCGCCCTCAGATACGATCGAAGCATGTCCATGAACACCAGGCAGATCACCGAAATCACTCGCCGCAAGCTTCTTGATTCGATCGCGTTGTCCGGCGTCTGGTGGGCTGGACGGCTCGAGGAGCCCGACTTCCTGGCACGCATCTACGATTTGGAATCTCTACCAAGCACCGATACCCGGTTCAAGAATGCCGCCGGCGATATCAGGCAACACCGAGTCAATAACCCCGCTGACTGGGAAGACGACTGGATCTTCAATGACAGCCGGTTCCAACTGCAGAGCGGCGATGACGGGATCATCCTCCGGTTCCTCTCGGAAATGCTGCACCCAGTGGTGCGTGCGGACGAGCAAGAGGTCGCCACCCTTCTGGCATCGTTCAACGAGGCACTCACCAGGGATGGCTATGAGCTCTATCCGGCAGACTGGATCAGCGGGCACGCCGTCTATAGCTGGCGCCGACGCGGCAGCTTCCACGGTCTGAGCCCAAAGCTGAAACTACGCGAACGGGCTCTTCTTACCGATCCGCAAGTGCTCGAGGAGCATCTCACCCGGATCCGGGACGGGCTAACCGCGGACCCTCCGGCTACGATCTCGTCCTGCAAGAACCTGCTGGAAAGCCTCTTCAAGATCATCCTTGACCGCAGTCAGGTTGAGTACGACACCAAGGACGACATCCCAAAGCTGTACCGCGAGGTAGCGACCCTTCTCACCTTGAACGCAGAATCAGTGCCCGAGAACGCACGGGCCAGCAAGACCTCTCAACAGATACTGCGCACACTGGTCACGACTGTGAAATCACTGGCGGAACTTCGAAACGAACTTGGCATCGGTCACGGCCAATCCCAACCAAGCATGGCACTTGCCCGCCACGCCAGGCTGGCGCTCAATAGCACTGTCGCCGTCGCCGAGTTCATTCTGGACACCTGGCAGGCACGCGTCGATTCAGGCCAGCTCGATCCTAAGACCTGACGTGCGAAATGACGTTCGGCGGTATGTCGAAAGAAATTCCGGACACGTTCCGCTCCAGACTTGTGGATGGAACGGCACGACCGAAGGCCTAGCAGACAGCTGGAGCCCTTTGGGTGTCTGCTATGAGTGATATTAATAACCCATGACGCATGGTCATCGAGGTGTGAAGCCGTTATTGGTAAACCGCTATGAAAAGGTGACCCATCATTTATTGACCACGGCGGCGGCTGATAACGGAGATGAGCTGTGAGCCAAGGTCCGCCTTGCTGATGTCATCAATGAGGCGGGCTACACCGGTCGGCTCAAGAAGTACGCACTGAGCGCACATCTAGATTTTGTCATGGTCGATCCCGCGACCTCACTGCCCCGATTTGCCGTCGAATTTGACGACAAACAGCACTTCACCGACCTCGCTACTCGGGAGCGAGACCGCCTCAAGGACACCCTGTGTCTCGAGGCGGAACTTCCTTTGTTGCGCATCACCAGTGAGTACACCCGTACTCAAGGCCGCTGGAGAATACTCAGCTACGTGGTGGAAGGCTCCTATCACTCTCTGGCGTTCTTTGAAGCTCAGGAGCATGGGTACATTCCGCCAGACGAGCCCTATGACTTCGGCAACGTGATTGCCACCGTCGAAGACGGTCGGCTGCTGTTTAACACTCTTGATGCCGCCACCCGCCTTCACCTGCTCGAACTGCACAAGGTTAACCATCTGTCAAGCTTTTGTCCCAACGTCTACCTGACCACGAATGCCACCGAGGGCTCAGTAGACGTGCACGCTTTCATGGCAGTAGCAAGGGATCGATATCTTATCGGCCGAACTCGCCTTCGTGATTGTCGATTCTAAGGCGTCAGTCCGCATGAGATCGCTGAGCAGCTGGCTGTGGTTGAGGTCGGCTCTCTCGCTGATCAGTGGTTGGCAGGCCAGCCGGCTGCCTGCAACGGAGCCACCCTTGTCAGATCCATGGAGAAGGTACAGCAGCCATCGACACTGGTGGACTCCTTTCGGTCGCGGACGGTGGCGCCCTACAGGCTGGAGGCCCCCTACTGTTCGACATCACCATCCAGTACCCCTGAACCGAAGCCGACAGCGTCACCATGGCACCGTCGAACTATGCGGAACGCACCCCCAACTGCATCGTCGACCCCGTGGGCGGTGTCCGGTAGCCGGGCCATATGTAAAGCGCACGGGTGTCGGCAAAGCCTTTGATGGCCGTGAACTTTGGGGACTTACCGTCTCCCTGCAGAGCGCCCCAGAGGCAAGCCAGGCCAAGATGACACCTGATCGTGCGGGAGTCCCCTCGCCGTCGTGAGAGCGGAGTCACCATCAAATAGATTGCTACCGACTTCGGTATCAGCGAAGCGACCCATGCAGAACTGGCTCCGTCAGGTCGACTGTGATAAATGAAATCAGCCTGGTCAGACTGCGTCGGACGCGGCGGATGCTGGGGAGCTGAAGAAGTGGATCCGCCTCCTGGGGCAGGACAGCGAGGTGCTCAGCAGGGCTGCGGCGTATTTGTCGCAAGCGAATCTGCGCCTCGGCGGCTGCCCACACTGACATACCCGCTCGTTGCCGAGCGCGCCGGCGCGGGAAGGGGAAGACAACGGGCCCGCCGGTGTTCGAGGACCACCTCCAGCGGTCTTCCGCGCCGACGGGCCGGACCGGCTCTGGCTGAGGGATATCACGGGGGATTGGACGAGGGAGGGCGCGCTCTACTGTTGCGCGATCAAAGACGTGTTCTCCAACCGCGTCGTCGGATACTCGATCTCGAACTGGATGACCGCGAAACTCGCCGTCGACGCGGTCCGCAACGCACTCGCCCGCCGAGGCGACGTCGCCGGGTGCATCCTGCACGCCGACACAGGGAGCCAGTTCCGTGGTCGCGCGATGGCCCGGCAGCTGCGCCTGGCCATCGTGGTCTGGATCGAGTGGAAGTATCACCGTCAACGAGCCCAGGACAGACTCGGCGGGTTGACGCCCCTCGAGTTCGAAGCCAAACTAACCAAGCCGCTCACACTCGCGGCCTAAACCGAAACCGTCACCGGTTCGTTTGGGCTGACCCCGTTTGGTAGGTCCGGTGGTTGTGTGAGTCGTCCTGTTGCCCGGGGGTTCGGGCAGTGAGACTGGTCAGATCATGACGAACAGCAGGAAGCGTCACACCTCGGAGCAGGTCGTCCGTAAGCTCGGGCAGGCCGACAGGATGCTCGCGGGCGGTAGCGACATCGCCGGGGTGTGTCGAGAGCTCGGAGTGTCCGAGCAGACGTACTACCGGTGGCGGAACCAGTACGGCGGGCTGAAGGCCGACGACGCGAAGCGGCTGAAGGAGCTCGAGAAGCAGAACGCCACGCTCAAGCGGCTGCTCGCCGAGGCAGAGCTCGAGAAGGCCGCGCTCAAGGAGCTGGCTGAGGGAAACTTCTAGGCCCGGGCAGGCGCCGCGCCGCCGTCGACCACCTCAAGCGCAAGCTGCGGGTGAGCGAACGAATGGCGTGCCGTCTGGCCGGGCTGAGCAGGTCCGCATACCGTCGCCCGCTCCAGGGTGAGACGACAGCCGACCCGGACCTGGCGTTGCGGGACTGGCTGCGGGCGTATGCGAAGAAGCACCCGCGGTGGGGATACCGCAGGGCCTACCACGATGCCCGCGGCGAGGGGTGGGTCGTGAACCACAAGAAGATCCAACGGCTCTGGCGCGAGGAAGGGCTGCGCGTCCCGCAGCGGCGTCGCCGCAAACGCGTTGGGTCTTCGACCGTCGACGCCCCGGCAGCGGTCGCACCGAACCTCGTGTGGGCGGTGGACTTCCAGTTCGACGCGGACGAGCAGGGCCGTCCGATCAAGATCTGCTCCATCGTCGACGAGCACACCCGCGAGTGCATCGGCGGGCTCGTCGAACGGTCGATCACCGCGGACCGGCTCACCGCCCACCTCGAGGACCTCGTCGCCGTCCGCGGCGCCCCCGCGGTGCTCCGATCCGACAACGGCCCCGAGTTCATCAGCGACGCGATGGCCGACTGGGCCGGCACCCGCACCGGCCTGTTCTACATCCCGCCCGGCTCGCCCTGGCACAACGGGTACGTCGAGTCGTTCAACAGCAGGCTCCGCGACGAGTGCCTGAACATCAACAGCTTCTACTCGCTGCTCCACGCCCAGGTCGTGATCGGCGACTGGAAGACCGAATACAACCACGACCGCCGGCATTCATCGCTCGGCTACCTCGCACCCGTCGACTACGCTCGGCAATGCACCCATCAATCGGAAACCGACGACTCGCACAGCGACCGGACCGAATGAAGGGGGCGGCCCACGTTCCCTACTCCCAACGTCACGCCCTCTTACAACTGGTACAAGAAGGCATCGAGTACCACCCGGCGCCACCCACGTGGCCAACGCCGCAAACCACTGACACATCCGCTCCCAGGTCAAGGAGCCATCACATGACCCAAACCCGTAACCCCATCCCACCGTTCACCGCCGAAACCGCCGCCTGCAAGGTACAGGCCGCCGAAGACGCCTGGAATACTCGCGATCCCGAGACGGTCGCCCAGGCCTACAGCGTCGATACCGTGTGGCGAAACCGTGACCAGACGATCACCGGCCGGGACCAGGTGATTGCCTTCCTCACCGCCAAGTGGGATCGGGAACTCGACTATCAACTCCGCAAGAACCTGTGGGCGTTCACCGAGGATCAGATCGCCGTGCGATTCCAGTACGAGTGGCACGACCATGACGGCCAGTGGTGGCGCTCCTACGGCAATGAGCTGTGGCGTTTCAACGCACACGGCTACATGACCCATCGCGAGGCCAGCATCAACGACCGTCGCATCGGTCAGGAGGAGCGACGCGTCACCCCAGGCCACGGCGAACTTCCCACCTGGTGAGCCTGTCGCCCAGCGATTGAATGCCCCGCCGAGATCCACGACGACGACATTGCCCTCACCGCCACTGCCGTCCTCGTCCGGGCCGTCGAGTGGTTCAACCAGCGTGGTGTCGCCGTCGAGAGGTGCTGTCCGACAACGGCGGCGCCTACCGCTCACACTTGTGGCGAGACACCTGCATCGACCTCGGCATCCGGCACAAACGCACGAGGCCGTCTCGGCCGCAGACCAACGGGAAGATCGAGCGGTTCCACCTCACCCTGGCCGACGGCTGGGGCTACGCCCGCTGCTAGACGAGCGAGGCCGAGCGCCGCGGGAAACTCGAGGGCTGGCTGCACTACTACAACCACCACCGCCCCCACACAGCCTGCGGGAACCAGCCACCCTTCTCACGATTGACCAACGTCTCCGATCAGTACACCTCGATCCCACACAGTTCGCTGCGGGTGAGGAAGCGCCGGCCCGTAGGGGCCTCGAGGGAGAAGCCCCCACCGCGGCCGGGAACGGCGTCGATCACCAACCGCGTGTGCCGCCAGTACTCGAACTGCTCGGCGGAGATCCAGAACTCCAGGCCCCCGAGATCCTCGCCGGTCGGGGACGGCAACCGGGCGGTGCCCAGCAGGACATCGGCCGCGCCCGTGCGGAACTCACCGGCGGGGAAGCACATGGGCGAGGAACCGTCACAGCATCCCCCAGACTGGTGGAACATGAGGGGTCCATGTTGCTCCCACAGTTCCTGCAACAGGGCCACTGCGGGCCCGGTGAAACCGACCCGTGAGGTGGTCTCACCGGGTACCGCAGCGGTCGCCTCGAGCACCACGGGGTGTTCGGGATCCGCGATGTCCGCCGGGGACGGGTCCGCCGGTGATGAAGGGGTGCTCATGACGGTTCCTCGCCTTCCGGTCAGGGTCTAGAAGAAGCCCTGCGCGTTCTCGGTGTAGCTCACGAGCATGTTCTTGGCCTGCTGGTAAATACCTCAATAGTAACCGATCTAGTTGAACTAGCTGCCTTGAAACTAGGGGTTTTAGTCATTTTGTAACAATGATTGTATTGCCGTTGTGGGCTGAGATGGTGCCAAAAAGTGCCATCATACTGATTCTGCCAAATTTTAATAGAACTTGGCACCAGGTTGTGTCAAGTGCGGTACCAAGTTTACGCGGGGCTACCGGGGGGCGCAAGAGGGAAGGAGGGGGCAGTGGAACCTCTATCATTTTTGTCGGGCTACAAAAGTGATAGGGGTTGGTGGTTCTTGAGGCGGGAGCCAGGCGTCCCCTACCGACGGCAGTTGACCTCGATAATCTGTTTTATGGAATCAACCGCGACCTTGGCTAGCCACTCGAGCATTTCCCAGACTGCTACGGCGATGCGCACCCCCGATTTTACGTCGCCCATGAGGATCAAAACGAACTCAAAGAACTGGGGTGCCTGATGAGTGTAAAGCGTTCCTGCTTCGATCAACTCATCAATGAGGATTTGGATGGCCACAAAGTAGGGGATGCCATCAGCTTTCATGGCCGCCAGGAGGATAGTAAGCGCTTCGATGACCTCGGGGTCGCGGTGAACGGGCTGCTGGAAAAGTTTACGGGGCACTCAGTCATTTTATGGGGTGGTGCTGCGCCCACGGGTCCAACACCTCTTTAAATACTGAACGGAGCCTTCTCGACCATATCCTCTATGCCGGGGGATTTGATGACGACGCTGATGCCAAATTCATTCTTGCTGACGGCGGCCAGCTTGAATCGGTTCTTGGCTGCACATAGGTCAACGGAGGTTTCCGGGCGATCCAGATCAACCTTGCGAGTAGCGTCTAAGGCTTCATCTGTGCTGAGGCCGGTGCTGGCGGCGTAGTCAGCGGTGTAGGCACGAGAGTGGTCGTTGTCGAGGCAAGAGGGTGGGTGTTCGTTGCTGGTGCCCATGGTCGTTTCCTTCCGAATGGGTATGGGTCCGGTCCTCTAGTTATCGACCGCTAGTAGTCAAAATCAGCCATTCAGAAGGCAAAACGTCCCCAATCCCAGTGGACAAAAATCGCCGGAAGGTTAAACGGACAACCCCTATCACTTTCGTCGGGATACAAAATTGATAGGGGTTGTCATTGAAGGGTTATCGAGCCAGCCAGGCTCAGGCCATTATGCGCTGCTGGACCGCTACCAGCCGCTCAGCCAAATGCTCGGGGCTGAAAGGTGACCGGATGACGGTGACACGGCGGGGTAGTGGCAGGCAGCCGAGAACGGCCGATACAGCTTCCTCAGCACCCTATACACGCCTCCGCGTCCCACCACACACACTCGTATTCAACCGCCACGCGCTCAGACCACCGCCACGCCGCCGAGAGCGAGTTACTAAGTGACTCCTTGCTTACGCCACAAGGGGCACTGCCGAGAGCAACATGATCGGCAATAAGGACATCGATTATAGAGTCAGAAGGCCCGATTTGGGCGGTCATGAGGGTCCGCAGATCCGTGCTGGGGTTCCAGGTATTGGCCGCTGGCTACTAACGCGTAGACGTGTTCTGGTAGCTGTTGGTCCAGCCGTTGCGTGGACAGGACTGTATTTGCCTCGATCATCGCGCCCTCCTACTGGTCCTCTTTGGCTTCACCCTTTCTATCGACAGTTGAAAGTTTGGCGTGTGACCTACGACCTTGGATAGCAACTGTCTGGTTCAAAGCTCTGAACTCGCCCTGGACATGTGTAAAGAGGGCTGCCAGGGCGTCGCCCGACGCGTCTCTGTGAGCTACAAAATCAGCTTCCACGGCATCTAGGTCTGGGTTAGCAATATCCGTGTAAGAAAGGAATATGTTGTAGGCGGAAAGGGTGGTTTCGCCCACTTTTTCAAGCAAGTCGAGCACTACTGGGTCTGTGACAACGAGGAAGCATGGCTCTTGTGCTGCTTCGAAGCTAGAGAACAGGTCATGATGATTGGTGCTGATATACCGCTCATAACGGCGTCCCAAGTGAAGGTCGTTGCGGACTTCCAGCAAGTATTGGAGGATATCTGACTGAGCTTGCCCTATATTAACCAGAGCTTGATGAGCTGTGGTCCAGGACCATTGCTGATACTGAGCATCCAAGTTGCGATTATGAGACTCCCCATCACGCTTCGAACTGTGGAAGGCACCGAACAGCGCTATAGCGCCCGTCCATACCGCGCCTACCGCCGCACCTACCAGCGTTATGACTGCCGTCCAAGCGGCCTCGGGCACCCTGTCCAGCATAGCTTCTAGCCGGGGGCAATAGAATGGACATACCTTGATGCTATCCAACTAAGGAGCAAGGGACACTCCTTTACCTCCGAAAACAGTTCATCGGCTGGTGTGTGCGCCAGCCCTCAATCAGATTCCTGCCACTTTGACCTTTTGCGTGGTTTTCCCTTTGGCAGTTCCGAGTCCTTGGTCATGACTAGGATGTTACCGCTCACCAACTCCTCTAGTTCTGACCGCGTCGTGATAGAGGTATCAATCGCCGCTCTGACCTGACGCCCGAAAGTCCGTTTGCTCTCGCAGGTGGTCCCGTGGAAGTTGAATAGAAGATCGGCAACACGGTTGGTTTCATCCCGCAGCGCCAACGCCTTGTCTTTAATCTTTGGATTGGGGGTAACAAACGATAGACGGGACACCGCACCAGTAAATGGAACCGATAGACTGTAGTGCTCCGGTTTATCGTCCATGGCTGATGCGCCGTGCTCCTTGGTCCATTCATCGAACCTTGCTTCCGAGGCTTCTTTCTGGGTAGGTTTGACGCCCTTCACCGTGTAATGCCCCGTTATGAGCGCCGCGAGCGTGGAACCGAGAACGGTGAGGAAAATGGTCCAGACGGCCTCTGGAACTTGGGGGATGAGGTCCAGCACCTTGTGAAAGCCTGTGAGGGGAACGGTGAACATAAGCACACCTTAGCGCGCGAGGTGGCTGATATTATACACGTTGCTCGCCGTCCGAGTCATCTATTCGGCGTCTAGGCTGCCCCCACTTCTAATGGGTTATTTTATCGCTGAGAGCAAGTCATTCTGGACATGCTCGACCAGCCGATCTCGCGCCTGTTTACTGCTGCTCACCGCTGCCATAAATTGTGGAACAGTGGTTTCATGAGAATTTTGGAAAGGTAGATAAGTCAACCCAAGACCATGTGACCTTTCGAATGCGGCCTTGAAATCTTTCAGTAGATGTAATGTTTTTTTGTTAGATATAAGGATGCTGAACCGCGACAACTTGTTTCTGAGCTGATTTACTGAATCAATATACTGCTGGTGGGAGTCCTTAGAAGTTGACATGATTGTTGCGCTCGGCGAGTCGATTGGCATTTGATGGTTTGCGATTTTCCGGTGGAGGAAATCAATATCACCCATCAGCTCATATACATTGTTCCATGACCACTCATTGAATTTTTGGTTCTGTAGTTGTCGGTCTTTTATTATTCCGAAGGTTCCAGTGACGATCGCACCCAACAAGGTGCCGCCTATGGATATGAGAGCCACCCAAGCTTCCATGGGGAGCCGTGGGGTGTTCTGAGCGGTCTCGGCCAGCAGGGTCAGCATGGATCAATCCTAGTGGGGGGTTCGTGCTTGGCACCCTCCAGACCGCTCCTGGGGGGCCTGTTGTAACCAAGACTTTCAGGTCCTGACGCTGAGATTGGTCAACCAATCGGGGGGTGTATTGGGAAGGGCAGTGTGCGTCTTGACATTTATTAGCGTTTTCTAATTGTATTTAGCTTCAATGTCATAAATGTCCCTTGAGCCAATTTTACTAGTGCTATCCGCGCCTCGGTAGCTGAGTTAGTTGCGTCCTCGTATTTCTGGTTATCCTCCTCACTCAATTGCCAATTACCTTTAGGCATATCAACTACTATATCGCGCACGTGATTATTGCGCTCTCGAAGCGTTGCGACTTGATTTAGAATGTCTGTATTATTTGTAATGAGTTCCAGTCGTGAGCAATAGTTGTTGAATTTGTGAACTAGCTCTTTGTATTCCTTGAACTTATCGGTGTCGGTTCTGTGCGCTGCCCTGGATGTCTTTACGTAGCTGATTCGACACTGCGCCATTCGCCTGTGTGTGTCGTCTATATTGCTGAACACATCGTAAGCATGGTTCCAGATCCACTCCTCGTGACTGGATTTTCGGGCAGCTCTATGGGTCAGCCATATGCCCACCAGTCCGAGGATGCCCGTGATGAGCACGCCCGATAGGGTGCTGATGAGTGACCAGCCCCCTTCTGACGGGCCTGCTGGTTGATCACAAACTGCGGGTGTGGCCTTAACTAGGAGCAGTATCATGGGTCGAGGGTAGTCCCAATGAAGGGGTGGGGCTATACCTACTCTGGTAAACGAGCGGCATCCCGCACCGGTTGAGAACCTCGAGACCGGCTTCCAGAAATCAGCAATTTCTCTGAACCCTCCATCCACGTCACACTGTTGGGGAGCGATGAGGTTACCTGCTGCGGGGCAATCAGTAGCGAGATCCCCGTTAGAGGCCCGGAACTATCCACCGTTTATCTGGATATGAAGGCTCTGGTGGATTCCACCCAGGGCAAGGCTGCTCGATCGGTCATTAAGTTATCACTCAGCATGACTTCCAGCATCCAGTAACCTCGCTGAGTAATAGTCCCTGATGATCACCTCGTAGCACGTATCCCATGACCACTCAAAAACCGGGCATCCAGACTTGCTCGGTCGCGTCTAACCCAAACCGTCCATTGGGCAGCATCGATGCCTGTCCCCGCGGCGCTTACGGCGGCTCCGTTGAGCGTTTGCCACGCGCGTTCGGACATTGAGTCATGGAACGCATCGATGGCTACCAGCGTGAGTATTAGCATAGCTCGACCGTAAGGCAGTCTGGGATGTCGGTGGGGTCGTGCGGACGTATAAGGTGATCGTCGCGTTGGAGTTCGAGCCTAACGGGATATTGATTTATGTTTCCAAAAAATCTACCGTTTTGGATTCTTTGGGGCGACCGACAGTAAATTCCCCTGAACTAATCTGATGTGAGAGTCCCTTTCTTTGTTAGCTAACTCCTCGTCACGCCAGAATGCCGCCCTGTATTCCTTGCGCGATAGCGTTTCGGCTTTCGGGAACTTCTGAAGGCTTTTGCCCGCAGCACGGGTGCTGGTTCTGACTTTTTCAACCTGATCCAGCATTTGCTTTTCATTCGTCAAGATTACAAACCGGGAAATGGCATTTGCCAGGCTAGCCGAGAGGTTATAATAATCCGCTTCGGAGGTTCGATTAAAGGGGCCTTTTTTGAGCACGGATTCAAAAATCCGAACACGGTTCTGGCAAAGTCTCCGGTGGAGGCTGTCAATTTCGCCCAGAACTTGATAACAATTGTCCCACGTCCACTCCTCGTAGCGGCTCCGTTGATTGTCCCGATTCGACGTTCTGTTATTCAATAGTGTGAAGCCGCCAGCAAGCAGTCCTCCAAGCAAGACACTTCCAAGTGGAATAAGTGCTAACCAGGGATTCAGAGAGGGTTCGCTGGGGGTGGCTTGGGTCTCAGTTAATAGCATCATCTTGGATACAGGTTAGGCTTAAAGGGCTGTAAGAACCATACTTGGTGACTGATAATCAACGACCAGCATCGGTAAGGTAGCCTATGGAACCGTGCTTGCGAACGGCACTGTAGGTCGTGTTCATGCTGCTTGTAGGGCTGGTCTGAATAGCGTGGAGGCCTGTAGAAATAAGGGAATGGCATCGTTCACACCGGGATACTCCATCGAAACCGACTCGAAGCCGGTGAGCGTGGTGTTCCATCGGGACTGTTGTACGGATAGGTGACATCTGATCTGGCTTGCCCACCGGGCGGCCTGGAAGGTTGTGCACCATGCCCGCTCCCTATCCCCAGGAGTTCCGCGACGATGTCGTGCGGCTGGCCCGGACTCGTGAGGACGGCGTCACCATCGCGCAGATCGCGAAGGACTTCGGCGTCCACGAGATGACGCTCCGCACGTGGATCCGCCAAGCTGACATCGACGACGGCAGCCGCCCCGGCCGCAGCCGTGAGGAGTCGACGGAAATGCGCGATGCGAGGAAGCGGATCCGCCTGCTCGAGCAGGAGAACGAGGTCCTCCGCCGCGCAGCCGCCTATCTCTCCCAGGCGAATCTGCCCGGGAAAAGGCTCTTCCCCCGCAAGCGGGAGGTGCCCCCACCGCTCGTGAGCGAGCTCGCCGCCGATGGAATCCCCGTCGCGACGACCCTGCGCTCGGCTACCGATTCCTCGCAGATGAAGCCGCCATCGCTGGCGAGGTGATGAGCCAACGAGCAGCGTGGAAGATCTGTCGGGACAACCAGTGGTGGTCGGTCTTCGGCAAGAAGCGCGGTAAGAACGGTAAGAGCCCCGGACCCCCGGTCCACGACGACCTGGTCCGGCGCGACGTCACCGCGGATGACGTCAACGAGCTCTGGCTTACCGACATCACTGAGCACTGGACCGACGAGGGCAAGCTCTACCTCTGCGCCATCAAGGACGCGTTCTCCGGTCGTATCCTCGGCTACTCCATAGACTCCCGGATGAAGGCTCGCCTGGCGGTGAACGCCCTGAACAACGCTGCTTCGCGGCGTGGCGACGTGGCTGGTTGCATCGTGCATTCGGACCGCGGATCCCAGGGCGAATTCAATTGGTCGTCGCAACACCTTGTTCAGGAGGTGTTAGATGGTTCGTCGTCAGCACGCCGCGGACAGGGCGATTCGGCCGAAGCTCCGCTCGCCGGGGCATCCGAGGTTCCAGAAGCTCGTCGAGGCGGCGTTCTGGGGCGAGATCGCGAAGGGTCTGCTTGCGGAGGAAGCGGCAGGGGTTGTCGGCGTGGCGCCCTCGGTCGGCGCGAGATGGTTCCGACACGCTGGCGGCATGGCGCCGTTCGACATTACCCAGCAGTCATCGGGTCGCTACCTCTCGTTCGTTGAGCGCGAGGAGATCGCGATTCTCAAGGAGAAGGGCAAAGGCGTTCGCGAGATCGCCCGCGCGATCGGTCGTGATGCCGGGACGATCTGTTGTGAGCTGCGGTCCAACGCGGCCACGCGGGGCGGGAAGCTGGAGTATCGGGCGTCGGTCGCGCAGTGGAAGGCGGACATGGCCGCGAAGCGACCGAAGGTTGCGAAGCTCATCGCGGACCCGAGACTGCACGCGTATGTCGCCGATCGCTTGTCGGGGAAGATCACCCGCCCCGGTGGCACGATCGTCACCGGTCCCGAGCCGCCGCGGTTCACCGGCAGAGGCAAGCCGCATTGGAAGGACAGGGCATGGTCGTGGGCTTGGAGTCCAGAGCAGATCTCGCATCGGTTGAGGATCGATTTCCCGGATGATGAGTCCATGCGCATCAGTCCGGAGGCGATCTATCAGTCGCTCTATATTGAGGGTCGTGGCGCGCTGAGGCGCGAGCTCGTCTGGAACCTCCGCGCGGGCCGGGCGTTGCGCGTCCCGAGGGAGCGGTCGCGGCGGAAGACCTGGGCGCACGTGACGCCGGAGACGCTCCTCAGCGAGCGCCCGGCGGAAGCCGCAGATCGTGCTGTTCCGGGGCATTGGGAGGGTAATTTGCTGATCGGGTTGGAGCGTTCCGCGGTCGGCACGGTCGTCGAGCGCAAGACCCGTTTCACGTTGCTCGTCCATCTCCCTCGGGAAGAGGGATACCGGCACAAGGCGACACCGAAGAACGGGCCGGCGTTGGCCGGCTACGGCGCGATCACGATGAAAAACGCCCTGGCGAACACGATGTCGACGCTGCCGGCGCAGCTGGCACGGTCGTTGACCTGGGACCGCGGCAAAGAGATGTCGGCGCATGCGCAGTTCCGCGTCGAGACGGGCATCCCCGTGTTCTTCACATACCCACAGTCGCCCTGGCAACGCGGCACGAACGAGAACACCAACGGGTTACTGCGCCAGTATTTCCCGAAGGGCACCGACCTGTCCCGTTGGAGCGCCGAAGATATCGAAGCCGTCGCATTCGCGCTGAACGCTCGTCCCCGGAAGTCGCTGGGCTGGAGGACTCCGGCGGAGGCCTTCAACGAGCAGCTACTGTTGCTCCAACAGTCCGGTGTTGCATCGACTGGTTGAGCCCGGTCAATTCCGAAGCAGGAAGATGCTCCGCGCGCTAGGCTGCCACAGCTTGGTCGGATCGATGGGACGGGTCGGCGCGGCCGGTGATAATGCCGCGATGGAGAGCTTCTTCGCGTTGCTGCAGAACAATGTGCTGGACCGCCGCCCCTGGGCCACCCGGCAGGAGTTGCGGATCGCGATCGTCACCTGGATCGAACGGACCTATCATCGACGCCGCCGACAGGCCCGCCTGGGCCGATTGACCCCCATCGAATACGAGACCATCATGAACCCAGCCGTGAGCCTCGCTGCCTAACACCACGACTGTCACCTAAACGTGCATCAGTCCCTACTGTCAGCTCAGATGCGTGCTGGGGGCTGAATTCGCACGGCGGCAAGGCGAAGTTCTGGGGATGTATTGGAAGGCCATCCACCTTTACGCCAAGACGCCATATTTCGACGTGGAAACCCACCTCGTGCCGCACAGATGGCTCCATGGTTGCGGGGAAGGGCAGCGAACCCCGCAGGGGATCAACTTTCCCTGTCACGAAAAACAGGGGCGGTCTTGCCCTAACAGGCACAGTGGCGGGTTACGTGTCATGGAAGGCACCAAAACGGGTCCGGAGCAGGTCGTTCGCATGCCCATTACGAAGGCACTGGCTACGGCATTCCGGGCGCACAAAGCTGCGCATGACAAGGAGTTGGCTGCCGCCAAAAAAGCTCGTCGCTTCGACCCCCTGAAATCTGAACACGAGGGTCTAGTCATCACGCGACCTAAGACTGGCGGGGCACTGTCACCCACAAACGACAACAAGGCGTTTGTGAGACTCCTGCGGGAAGCGGAAATTACGCGGCATTACCGCGTCTATGACCTGCGACATACGTCCATTACACGCATGATCTAGGCGACAGATGGCAACTTGCCAGTAGCTCAAAAACTGGCCGGGCACCGCTCGTTCACTATCACCATGAAATACACCCATCCAGACCTCAGCGACCTCGCCGCCGCCCTGAACTCAATGGAGCAGGACGACGGCGAGGGAGCGCTGGAGTAGGTGGTTTGCTGGTTTAAAGGTAGTGCCAAATGATGCCAATACCCACCGACGCGGACCGTCACGGGCCGACAATGATTTCGAGAGCAATAATTAGCCCCACTTATTAACCCTAGTCAGAGCCACAATAGCGATTTTAGAAAAACCCCTGCGGGGTCTCGGTGTAGCTCACGAGCATGTTCTTGGTCTGCTGGTAGTGGTCGAGCATCATGAGGTGGTTCTCCCTGCCGATGCCCGAGGACTTGTAGCCGCCGAACGCGGAGTGCGCGGGGTAGCTGTGGTACTGGTTCACCCACACGCGGCCGGACTGGATGGCCCTGCCGGCGCGGTAGGCGGTGTTACCGCTACGAGCCCACACACCGGCGCCCAGACCGTAGAGGGTGTCGTTGGCGATCGAGATAGCGTCGTCGTACGAGCCGAACTTCGCCACCGAGAGCACCGGACCGAAGATCTCCTCCTGGAAGATGCGCATGTCGTTGGTGCCCTCGAACACGGTGGGCTGCACGTAGTAGCCGCCAGCGAGGTCGCCCTCGAGCTCCGCACGCTCGCCGCCGATGAGAACCTTCGCTCCCTCCTTCTTGCCGATGTCCAGGTAGGACAGGATCTTCTCGAGCTGGTCCGTGGAGGCCTGCGCGCCGATCATGGTGTCGGTGTCGAGCGGGTTGCCGGCGGTGATGCGAGAGACGCGCTCGACCCCGTCCGCGAGGAACTGGTCGTACATCGATTCCTGGATCAGCGCGCGCGACGGGCACGTGCAGATCTCACCCTGGTTCAGAGCGAAGAACGCGAAGCCTTCCAGGGCCTTGTCGTAGAAGCCGTCCTTCTGCTGGGCGACGTCCTCGAAGAAGATGTTGGGCGACTTGCCCCCGAGTTCCAGGGTCACCGGGATGATGTTCTCGGACGCGTACTGCATGATGAGTCGGCCCGTGGTGGTCTCACCGGTGAACGCGATCTTGCGAATGCGCTTGTTGGACGCGAGCGGCTTGCCGCACTCCACGCCGAAGCCGTTGACGATGTTGACCACGCCGTCCGGGATCAGGTCTTGGATCAGCTCCATGAGCACCAGGATGGACGCCGGGGTCTGCTCGGCGGGCTTGAGCACCACGCAGTTGCCGGCGGCGAGCGCCGGGGCGAGCTTCCACACGGCCATGAGGATGGGGAAGTTCCAGGGGATGATCTGGCCGACGACGCCGAGGGGCTCGTGGAAGTGGTACGCCACGGTGTCCTCGTCCAGCTGGGACAGCCGCCCTTCCTGCGCGCGGATCGCACCGGCGAAGTAGCGGAAGTGGTCGATGGCCAGGGGGATGTCCGCGTTGAGCGTCTCGCGCACGGGCTTGCCGTTGTCCCAGGTTTCTGCGACCGCGATCACCTCGAGGTTCTCCTCCATGCGGTCCGCGATCCTGTTGAGCATGAGCGCTCGCTGCGCGGGCGTAGAGGCGTTCCACGACGGCGCTGCGGCCCACGCGGCGTCGAGTGCGGCCTCGATGTCTTCGGCCGTTCCCCGGCCGACCTCGGTGAACGCCTTGCCCGTGACGGGGGTGACGTCCTCGAAGTACTGCCCCTTGACCGGGGGCACCCACGCGCCGCCGATGAAGTGTTCGTAACGGGATTTGAAGCTGACGACGGATCCGTCCGTGCCGGGCTGGGTGTACACGCTCATGGCGACCATCCTGTTGTCCGAAAGTGAGGTGCACCACACTATAGCCAGGCCCCTGACATCATGACAGGCACCCGCATGCCCCCTCATGCGTACACAATGTGCACACGCAACGGGGCGGCCCGGGAGAACCCGGACTGCCCCGTTCACAGAAAGTGCCGGTGGTCGGTGGCGCCTACTCGGTGCGTTGCCCGTCCGACGGCGCGGCGGGAGCGTACGCGTGCGAACCCTGCTCACCGGAGTGGGCGGGCTGCTCCATGAGGGCGGCGTCGTCCTTGAACGGCTCACCCGAACGCGGGGCGTCGTAGAGCCGGGTGTCCAGGATGCCTTCGCGCTTGGAGACGATCGTGGCCACGAGGGCCTGACCGGTGACGTTCAGGGCGGTGCGGCCCATGTCCAGGATCGGGTCCACGGCGAGCAGCAGGCCCACGCCGTCGAGCGGCAAGCCCAGCGTGGACAGCGTCAGGGTCAGCATGACCGTGGCACCGGTGGTGCCGGCGGTCGCGGCGGAACCCAGGACGGAGACCAGCGCGATCAGCACGAAGTGCATGGGGGTCAGGGGCACGCCGTAGAACTGCGCGACGAAGATCGCGGCGATCGCCGGGTAGACCGCGGCGCAACCGTCCATCTTGGTGGTCGCACCCAGCGGGATCGCGAAGGACGCGTAGTGCCCTGGGACACCCAGGTTGCGCTCGCTCACGCGCTGCGTCATGGGCATGGTGCCCAGGGACGAACGGGAGACGAAGCCCAGCTGCATGGCGGGCCACACGCCCGAGAAGAACTGCTTGACGGACAGCCCGTTGAGCTTGATCAACAGGGGGTAGACCACGAAGGCCACGAGCAGCAGGCCCACGTAAACCGTGATCACGAACTTCACGAGCGAACCCATGGAGGTCCAGCCGTACTCGAACACGGCGCGGCCGATGAGCCCCAGGGTGCCCAGGGGAGCCAGGCGGATGATCCACCACACGACCTTCTGCATGATGGCCAGCGCGGACTGCATGAAGGTCAGGAACGGCTCGGCGGCCTTGCCGACCTTCAGCGCCGCGATGCCGATCACGAGCGAGACCACCAGGATCTGCAGGATGTTGAAGTTCACGGCGGTGGTCACGGTCTCCGGATCCACGACCTTGGAGCTGGTCTCCAGACCCAGGAAGTTCACGGGGATCAGGCCCTTGAGGAACCCGAGCCACGAGCCCTCGCTGCCGGAATACGTGCCGGGCTGTTCCTGGCCGGTGCCCACACCGGGCTGCGCGATGACACCGAGCAGCATGCCGATCACCACAGCGATCAACGCGGTGATGGCGAACCACAACAGGGTCTTCCATGCGAGGCGCGCGGCGTTGGAGACGTCACGCAGGTTGGCGATGGAGGAGATCACGGCCGTGACCACGAGCGGGACCACGGCGGCCTTGAGGATGGTGACGTAGCTCGTGCCGATCGTGTCCAACGTGGTCATGAGCCAGTTGGGGTTCTCCTCGGGGTCGCCACCCATGGCAGCGGCCAGCGATCCGAGGAGAAGACCCAAAATCAGAGCGATCAGGATCTGCCACCCGAACGACGTCATCCACCGCGGGAGACGGCGAGTACTTTCTGCGGAATTCATGCGCCCAGGATAGGCCCGGGTATCTTAAACGGCACGGGTCACATGACGAAATATGACAGCGCGACACGGGAATAAAATTCCGCACCCTGAAGAATCCCTGAGAATCCGCCGCCTAGAGGGCCAAGGCGTACGAGAGTGTGTCCAATCCCACGGAGCCCAGGCGCAGTGCGCGGGCATGAAACTGCTTGAGGTCGAAGTCCGCTCCCTCGCGCGCCATGGCCTGCTGCCGGGCGTCGAGCCACATCTGCTGGCCGATTCGGTAGGACGGCGCCTGACCCGGCCATCCCATGTAGCGCAACCATTCGAAGCGCAGCACGGAATCGGCCATCGCTACGTTGTGGCGCAGGAACGCCCAACCGTCGTCGGAGGTCCAGGTCTCACCCGCGCGCGCGCCGCCCAGCAGGTCCCCGAGCACCTCCGGGATCTCGAAGCCGCAGTGGAATCCCACGTCGAAGATCACGCGCACCGTCCGCAGGCGCTGCGAGTCGAGCATGCCCATCCGATCCCCGGGGTCGTCCAAGAAGCCCAGCTCGGCCATGAGTCGCTCGGCGTACAACGCCCAGCCCTCGCCGTGACCGGAGACCCAGATGCCCATCCGGCGCCACCTGTTGAGCTCACCCGCGTTCGCCATGGCTGTGGCGATCTGCAGGTGATGACCGGGGACACCCTCGTGATAGACCGTGGTGGTCTCCTCCCACGTGGCGTGCTGGGAGACGTTCTCGGGGACGGACCACCACATGCGCCCGGGCCGGGTGAAATCACCGCTCGGGGGCGTGTAGTAGATGACGCCGTCGTGCGTGGGGGCGATCCGGCACTCGAGTTCGCGCATGGGCTCGGTGATCTCGAAGTGGGTGTCCGCGAGGGTGTCCAGTGCGGCGTCCGATAGCCGCTGCATCCAGGCCTGCAGCTCCTCGGGGGAGTGCAGTTGCCGTGCGGGGTCCGCGGTGAGGGCGGCCATGGCCTCGGGGATACTCGCTCCCGGCTGGATCTGCTCCGCGATCCGGCGCTGTTCGGCATCCAGCTCGAGCAGTTGCTGCACCGCCCAGTCGTAGACCTCGCGCGGATCCAGCCGGGCGCCCAGGAACGAGGCGAGGTGCAACCGGTAGTCGTCAATCCCGCACGCGTCCGATTCCCGCGCACCGGGGGCGAACTCCTCGCGCAGTGCCCGGGCGACGCCGCGGTACGCCTCGCGCGCAGCGTCCGCGGCGCGGCGCAGCTCCTCGCGAACGCCCTCCGGCGCGGCGGGGTCGTTCGTGAGCATCGCGAAGGAGCCCTCGTTCGACGCGTACTGCTCCGCCTGCTGGGAGGCCTCCACGATCTGCGGGGCAGACGGCGGGCGGTCCAGTTCCACGGCCTCGCGCAGGCCCTCGAGGTACTGCCCCAGGGCCGCGGGGATATTGGCCATCCGGCCGGCGATGTGCTTCCACTCCTGCTCCGTGTCCCGCGGCATGGCGTCCAGGATCTGCCGGATCTCCTGCACCGGGGACGCGATGTTGCTGACCACGGACACGTCCAGGTTCGCCTCGTGGCGGTCCAGCTGCAGGCGCAGCTCGTCGCGCAGCGCGTGCAGCGTCACGCGGTCCACGTCGTCCTGGGGCTCCGCCCGCTCGACGAGCTCGAGCGTGGTGCGGGCCAGTTCCGCGGCGGCCGCGCGGCCCGCAGGCCCGTAGTCCGGGTAGTCGGTCTCGTGGCCGGGAATGCCGTTGAACGTGGCGGCGCTGGGATCCAGGGCCATGCAATGGTCGAAGTAGGTTTCTGCGAGGGTGTCCACGGCGGTCGCGGAGCGGTGCGTGGTGCCCAGGGGTGCCAGGGGTTCGCGGCTCTGCGGGGTGGAGTCGATGTGCGTCACAGAGTGTCACCCTAGTCACGCTCCGGCCGCCGGCAAGCACCCTGGCGAGTCCGACACGCCCGGGCGGTGTGCGCTCGCACGTCGGCGCTGTCGCAATTCGGCGCGGCGACGGCGCGGTTCCCTCGGCACCGGGGAGCGCGCCGGTGTACTCACCGGTGTGGCCGCCGCGAAGCACCGGGGCCGCGAGTTCAGCCCGCGAATCGTTCCTCGAGTTCCGCGAGCAGCTCGAGCACTGCGTCCGTACCCGCGACCGGGCCGCCGGCGAGCAGCCCATCCGCACCGAGCACGACGACCCACGGGGTACCGGGGTGCTCGAACATGGCGCTCACCTCGTGCTCGCGGTCCACCAAACACGCTGCACGCAGGCTAGGAGGGAGCAGATCTCGGTCCTCCTCGCGGGCCACCACGGCGTGCACCGCGACCGGCCCCAGGTGGTCGGGCATCCCCGCCGCACGGTCGATCGCGGGGGCGCATGCCCCGCACGAAGGACTCACGTGGACCAGTGCGCGCGCCACGGTGGCGGCCAGGCCACGCAGGGTCAACGGGTTACCGACGGCGTCCGTGAGCCCCGCGTAGGGAATGGGCAAACGCACGTAGACATCGGGTTCTTCGGGGGCTTTGGAAATGCCGGCCGGTCGAGGGGCTGCGGAGCCTCCCGCGGGTCGAGGCGCGACGGCGCCGGGGACCGCACCCGCCGGTGGGCCCGCCTGCGCGGGGACCGGAGTACCCGCCGTGGGCGCGTAGGCGGGCACAGCGGCGTCGTCGTGCGAGGAACCCGGCAGCGGCGGGATCCCGGCGAGCGCGTGCGGGTCACCGGCGCGGGACGGACCCGGGCGTTCGCTCCACAGGCTCACGAGCATGAGTCCCACGGGGATCGCGACCGCCATGACGACCCACCACGGGACGTCCAGGACCGGTCCGTCGTAACCGCCCACGGTGACGAGCAGCAGGGCCAGGGCGGCCACGATCATGAAGGCGAGGTTGCGCACCACGGTCCGCCTGGACACCGGGGCGCGGGACAGAGAGCCGAAGCACCCGCACGAGGCGGGATCCGACTGCCGGGTGCCGCGGAACACCGCGGCCGTGAACACCGAAAACAGCACCGTGGCGGCGGAGGCCGCGGCCCACAGCACCACCCCGGAGGCCAGCAGGAGCGCGATCGCCAGGACCAGTTCGAGCCACGGCAGGACACCCTGTAGCCAGCGCGCCGTGAGGGGCGTGGGCAGGGACGTCAGCAGGGACGGGCCGGTGGAGGGGGAGACGAGCTTGGCCACCCCGCTGATCAGCAGCACGAGGGCGAGTGAACCCAGGGAGGACGAGGAGATGACAGCCACGGAAACATTATCCATTTCGATGCATCCTCCTCGTATGCGCTGACAAGCCGACAAGGGGGCGGCGGACTGGGCTCAGCGATCGGGCAGGGTGCGCCGCCACGCACCGCGCCCCGGTCGCAACCGCAGGCCCAGGCGCAGTCGCCGGGTCTGGGACCGCGGAGGCTTGGGTGCGCGGGAGGGCTGGGCGTCCTGCGCCGCGGCCTGCGCGGAGAACACCACGGTGAGCGCGGCCAGCTCCTCCGGGGTCGGGTTGCCGTGGGTGACCGTGAACAGGGGGTCCTGGCGACTCGTGGTCTCGGGCAGCGAAGCGACCGCCGCGGTCCCCGGATCATGGGCGGGACGGGACAGGTCACCGGCCGCCCGTGAGGCCGGTGAGTTGTTCTCGGCCGTGCTCACAGCGGGATGTTCCCATGCTTCTTGGCGGGGGTGGACGCGCGCTTGTCCGCGAGCCCGCGCAGGGCCCGGATAATCTGCTCGCGGGTCTCGGACGGGCAGATCACCGCGTCTACATACCCAAGTTCGGCGGCCTGGTAGGGGTTGAGCAGGTCCTCCTCGAACTTCTGCGCGAGTTCGGCGCGCAGCTGCTGGTCCTCACCGGTTTCCTGGGCGGCCTTGAGGTCCCGGCGGTAGAGGATCTCCACCGCACCCTGGGAGCCCATGACACCGATCTGGGCGGTGGGCCACGCGAGGTTGATGTCCGCGCCCAGCTTCTTGGACCCCATCACGATGTACGCGCCGCCGTAGGCCTTGCGGGTGATGAGCGTGACCAGGGGGACCGTGGCCTCCGCGTACGCGTAGAGCAGCTTGGCCCCGCGGCGGATGATCCCGTTGAACTCCTGGTCCGTGCCGGGCAGGAACCCGGGGACGTCCACGAATGTGAGGATCGGGATGTTAAACGCGTCGCAGTGACGCACGAACCGCGCGGCCTTCTCGGAGGCCGCGATGTCCAGGGTCCCGGCGAACTGCATGGGCTGGTTTGCCACGATCCCCACGGTGTGACCCTCAACGCGGGCGTAGCCCACCATCACGTTGGGGGCGTAGAGTTCCTGGATCTGCATGAAGTGCCCGTCGTCCACGACCGTCTCGATCACGGTGCGCATGTCGTACGGCTGGTTCGCGGAGTCCGGTATCAAGGTGTCCAGGGCGAGGTCCTCGTCCGTGACCTCTTCGACCTGGTCGTGGTCGAGCACCGGGCTGTCCTGCAAGTTGTTGCCGGGCAGGTACTCGAGCAGCTCGTGGACGAAGTCGAAGGCGTCCTGCTCGTCCGAGGCCAGGTACGCGGCGGTGCCCGTGCGCTCGTTGTGGGAGCGGGCCCCGCCCAGGGTCTCCATGTCCACGGTCTCACCCGTGACGGTCTTGATGACGTCTGGGCCCGTGATGAACATGTGGGAGGTCTTGTCCACCATGACCACGAAGTCGGTCAGTGCGGGGGAGTAGGCGGCGCCACCGGCGCACGGGCCCATGATGAGCGAGATCTGCGGGACCACCCCGGAGGAGCGCACGTTCATGCGGAAGATGTCCGCGAACATCGCCAGGGAGGCCACGCCCTCCTGGATGCGGGCGCCGCCGCCGTCGTTGATCCCGATCACGGGGCAGCCGTTGCGCAGCGCGAACTTCTGGACCTTGACGATCTTCTCGCCGTTGACCTGGGACAGGGAACCCCCGAACACGCCGAAGTCCTGGGAGTAGACGGCCACGAGGCGCCCGTCCACGGTGCCGAAACCGCTCACCACGCCGTCACCCAGCGGCTTCTTCTTCTCCATGCCGAACATGGTGCTGTGGTGCACGGCCAGGGCGTCGAACTCCACGAACGAGTCGGGGTCCAGCAACATCTCGATGCGTTCCCGGGCGGTGTTCTTCCCGCGCGCGTGCTGCTTGTCCACGGCCGCCTGTCCGGACGGTACCGCGGCCTCCTCGCGGCGCTGCCGGAAGTCGGCGATCTTGCCTGCTGTGGTGGACAGGTCGTGGCTCATAACACCTCGCGTCATCGTGATCGGTACTGGTTGGGCGTACCGCGAGCCCTGGGAACGCCCCCCAGTGTAATTGCAGGGCCCACACGCGCCTTTGTAGAAGTCCCACAACGCAGGCCGGTGCTCTTTCGACGGGCGCGAGCGTCCCGGGTCCCTCAGGCGGAGGTGTCGGACCCCACCGAGCCGATCGTCACGGTCCATTCCCGGATCGTGTGCTCCGTGACCACACCGTGGACCACCAGGGGGTCCTCGGCGATGATCCGTTCGATCTCCTCGGCGCTGTCCGCACGCAGGACGATCAATGCGGCGTCACCTTCCAAGGGCCCCGAGACGATCACGACGCCGCGCTCGTGCAGTTCGCGCAGGAACGCGCGGTGGGCGGGGCGGTGCTCGGTCAGGATGTCCTGCGGGCCGCCGTAGACGTAGTTCAAGGCGTAGACGCTCATACCGGGTCCTCTCGTGGTGGCGCTGGCTGGTCCCAGCATATGCCCGGCTCACGACGCTAGACATAAACTTGCCGTACCGCCCCGTCGTCGACATGCGTCGTCGGCACAGTCATGTGAGGAGTACCCATGGAAGCCACCGAGGACCGGCCCGCCGCGGATTACCGCGCCGCGGAGCTGGACGGGGCGCTGCGCGGCCACGGGTGCCGCCTCACGATCCTGGACAGCGTCCCGTCCACCAACGAGTGGCTCGTCGAACAGCTCTCGCGGGACGCGGCGCACGATGCCGCCGGGGCACCGCTGCGAGCGGTCGTCGCGGGATTCCAGAGCCGCGGCAAGGGGCGCCTGGACCGCAGCTGGTTCACCCCCGCGGGCACCGCCGTGACGTTCTCGGTGGCCCTCACGCCGCGGGACCGCTCGGGCCGCGCGTGGCCGCAGGACCTCCTGCCGTGGCTCACGCTAATGCTCGCGCACAGTGTCACGGCCACCGTGCGCGAGCTGACCGGCGTCCCCGCGGCGGTGAAGTGGCCCAACGACGTCCTGATCCGCGAACGCAAGGTCTGCGGCATCCTCGCGTCCCTCGTACCCTCGCCCCCCGGTGCCGCACACCAAGGACCCACCGTGGTGCTCGGCGCGGGCATCAACGTCCAGCAGTGCCACCTCCCGGTCCCCGGCGCCACGTCCCTGCGCCTCGAGACCGGGAACGACGCCGCTGTCCCCACGCGCAGCGCGGTGCTCACCGGGGTGCTCGCCCACTTCTCCCGCGCCCTCGACCGCGCGAGCGTGGACCCCGCCGCGCAACTCGGGCCGGGTGGGGAACTGCGACGGGAGCTCGAATCCGCTCTCGACACCCTGGGACGCCGCGTGCTCGTGCACCTGCCCGGGCGCAACGCACCATTGCCCGCCACCGCCGTGGGGCTGGGAGCGTCCGGTCAGCTGCGCGTGCGCGACGACGACGGCCGCGAGCACGAGTACGGCGCGGGCGACGTCGTCCACGTGCGACCCGGTCCCCGCACCCCGGAGGACGCCGGACACGAGAACGAGAGGCCCCGATGACACGCTCGCGCCGCGCCCTGGACCTGGCACCGGGTGAGGACACGGTCGTGGCCACCCGCGCCCACCCCTTGAAACTCGTGGCCCCGGCGCTCGCCGCGTGGGCGATCGTGTTCGGTTATTCGGCCCTGCGCCGCGTCCTGGACCTCACGTGGCGGCCCACAGCCACCCCATGGACCACGCTGCACGCGTTCGTGGGGTGGCTGCTGCTCATCGCGGCATTGCTGCTCGCGTGGCGGTTCGTGCTCTCGCCCGCGTGGCGCTGGCTGCGCACGCGCTTCGTGCTGACCACCGCGCGGCTTGCCCTCGTGGGGCCCCCGGCACGGAACGGCGCGGTGTTCCTGCCCCTGAACGAACTGCGCTCGGTGCGCGTCACGCGCGGGGCCACCCGGCCCGGCGAGGCCCGCGAGGGCCTGGACCGCGGCACCGTGCTCGCGGATTTCGGGGGCCTGGGCGGGCTCAAACTCGCCAGCTGCCCGCAACCGGCCCGCTTCGCCGCGTTGGTCCGCGAGTCCGCGGCGGACGGGGGCAACTACAGTGGTGGAGGCAACACGGCCGGACCGGGGTATCCCGGAACCCATATCGCCCAGCAAGGAGGACCGCGTGGCTGACGACCCCTCGGAGCACACGGACGGATACGTCACCGGGCCGCAGACCGAACAGCTCAACCTGAACGTGCACAATCCCGTGCAGTCCAACCTGTACGGGTCGGAGGAGTCCAAGGCGGCGGCGCGCCACCTCGACTCCCTGTTGTTGGGTTCGCAGCGTCACCTGCGGCGCCGGGAGGCCGCGCGCGAAGCGGGGCTGTCCACGGCGTCCGCCCGGAAGATCTGGCGTGCCCTGGGCTTCCCGAACCTCAGCGACGACGACGTCTACTTCACGGGCGAGGACGTCCGGGCCCTGCGGGTGGTCTCCAACCTCGTGCAGGAGGAGAAGCTCAGCGAGGAGGCCGCGCTGTCCCTGGCCCGCTCCGTGGCGCAACTGACCGACCGCATGGTCGTGTGGCAGATCGAGGCGCTCGTCGAGGACATGGTGGCCCACCGGGACATGACGGACGCCCAGGCACGGCGCGAACTGCTGCGCATGCTCCCGGAGGTTCTCGAACCGCTCGAGAATCTGCTCGACTACGCGTGGCGCCGTCAGCTCTCCGCAGCCGTGCAACGACTGGCCATGCGCGGTGAACGCGCGGACGGGTCCACGGTGAGCCTCGGGATGGCGGGCCCGGACGTGGGCTCCTCGTCCCTGCCGCTCGCGCGCGGCGTGGGGTTCGCGGACCTCGTCTCCTATACGTCCCTGTCCCGGCAGATGAACGAGCGCACCCTGGCCAACCTCGTGCAGCGCTTCGAGAAGCGGTGCGCGGAGGTGATCTCGATCGGCGGTGGCCGCGTGATCAAGACCATCGGCGACGAAGTGATGTTCCTGTCCGAGACCCCCGAGGGCGGGGCGCAGATCTCGCTCGCCCTCGCCCGCGTGATCAAGAACGATCCCCTGTTGCCGCAGGCCCGCGTCGCGTTCGTGTGGGGGCGCGTGCTACCGCGACTCGGTGATCTCTACGGGCCCACCGTGAACCTCGCGTCCCGGCTCGTGGCCCTCACGGAACCCGGGGGTGTCATGGTGGACGCCTCCACCGCCCGTGTGCTCGGCGGCGACGACCGGTTCGTGCTGACCCCGCAACCCACCCGCAACGTGCGCGGCTTCGGGGACGTGCGCCCCGTGTCGATCACCCAGGGCCACGGGCCCTTTCTGGAAGACGAGGTCGAATGACCGTTCCCCTGACCATCCGATCGGGCGGTGTCACCGATCGGGGACTGCGTCGTGAGACGAACGAGGACGCACTGATCGTCACGGACACCATGTGTGCCGTCGCGGACGGGATGGGCGGTCACGAGGCCGGTGAGGTGGCCAGCGCGCTGTGCGTGTCCACGCTGGGTGGCTCGGACCTGTTCTCGCTCGACGACTTCCGCGACTACGTGATCGTGGAGCCAGCACCCGGATCGGACGTCGCCCGGTTCCGCGCGACGATCGACCGCCAGCTCAAGCTCGACCCGGACGTGCCCAACGAGGCACTGGAGGCCGTGCATCGGGTGCGCTCGGTGCTGTGGGAAGCGGACCAGGCCATCCAGGCCCAGTGCGGCACGCGCGCCGGGACCACGGTCACGGGTGCGTGGCTCGTGGAGATCGCCGGTAGCTGGCTGTGGCTCGTCTTCAACGTGGGGGATTCGCGCACCTACCAGCTCGTGGGCCCGCCCGTGGGGGAGCCGCCCACGACCGAGACCGGACCCGTGGGAGTGACCCAGCTGACCGTGGACCACTCCGAGGTGCAGTACCTCGTCTCGATCGGCCAGCTCACCCCGGCCCAGGCGCTCGTGCACCCGCGGCGCAACGTCATCACGCGCGCCCTTGGCACGGGTCAGATCTGGGAACCGGACGTGATCGTGGTGCCCGCGGTGCCGGGGCAGCGGTTGCTCATGTGCTCCGACGGTCTCACGGGGGAACTCTCGCCCGCGCACATCGCCCGCGTCCTGCACTCGGTCCCGCACCCCAAGGAGGCCGCAGACGTCCTGGTCCAGGCCGCGCTGCGCACTGGTGGCCGAGACAATGTCACGCTCGTGGTCGCGGACGTGCTGCGCGCGGACGACCCCCGCGCCAACACCACGTCCATCCCCAGGATCCGCTGAGTTCACGTCCCGGGCACCGCTCGGCCGGTGCCTGGGCACGCTTGCGTGCGCGCCTCAACCCGAGCGTTTCGTTCGCGATGAAACGGTCGGGGCGCGGCTCACGCGGACGCGGAACCCCCGCGCGAGCCGGCCGGGTCAGGCGTGGTGGCCGCGCGTCTGGGCGCCCGGGTCCTTGGCGGGCTTGGGCTCCTTGACGGGGGCCTTGCCGCTCGCGCGCAACCGGCGGTAGTAGTCCGCGGCCTCCTCCTGGCGCTCGGCCTCCACCGTGCCACCGATCTCAGCGCGCAGCAGCTCGGGCGAGAGCCCGAACGCGTCCACCAGCTCCAGGGAGTAGGGGCGCAGGCGCTCAATGAGGCGGTTGATGTAGGACTCCAGAGCGCGGCCGCGGCGCATCGAGAGCCGACCGTAGGAGAGGTACCACGCGAGGTCCTGCTCGATCAGGTGCAGGCCGAAAAGGTCCCGCAGCCACGTGAGCACGCGCTTGGTGTCCGGGTCCTCGATCTTCTCGAGACCAGCGGTGAACGCCTCCCACTGCAGCAGCTGGGCGTGGGAGCGGGCAGCCTCGAGCAGCCGGTTCTGGTTGTCGTTGAACGCCTTTGCCTGCTCGGTGCGGGACTTGCGGGACACGGCCCGCAGCTCGTCCGCGATGTCGCCGATCATGGTCTGCACCCGGTCGGTGAGCAGCGCGCGCTGGGCCGCGGGATCGCGCAGGGCGTTGACGGACTTGCGGGAGTCCCCGGTGTCCGAGAACGCCTGGGTCAGCTTGCGCAACCCGGAGCGGTTGAAGCCGGCCTCGGTGGCGCGGTCCGCCACGTAGCGGGCCATCACGCCCACGTCCGCGTTCTTGAACTCCGCCGAGTAATCGTTGAGCAGGCGCTTGGCCACGAGCTGCAGCAACACGGTGTTGTCGCCCTCGAACGTGACGTAGACGTCCAGGTCCGCGCGCAGTTCCACGAACCGGTTCTTGGCCAAGAAGCCCGCGCCACCGCACGCCTCGCGGCACTCCTGCAGCGTGTCCAGGGCGCTCCACGTGGACATCGGCTTGAACGCCGCGGCCAGGGTCTCGAGCTCCTGGCGGTTGCCGTCGGACTCATCCTCGCCGGAGAACACCTCGTGGAACTTGTCGAGCAGCTGTTGGTGCGCGAAGGTCATCGCGTAGGTCTCGGCGATCCGGGGGATCAGCCGGCGCTGGTGGCGCTGGTAATCCAGCAGCGTCTGCTCCTGGATGTCCGAGTCCGTGGTGAACTGCCGACGCTGCTCGGCGTAGCGCACCGCGATGCTCAGCGCGGCCTGGTTCGCGATCGTCGCGGCGCCGTCGAGGGACACGCGGCCCTGCACCAGCGTGCCGATCATGGTGAAGAAGCGCCGGCCCGGGGACGGGATGGGGGAGGAGTAGACGCCGTTCTCGTCCACGTCCCCGTACTTGTTGAGCAGGTTGGTGCGGGGCACGCGCACGTGGTCGAAGTGCAGTCGGCCGTTGTCGATGCCGTTGAGCCCACCCTTGCGGCCGTCGTCCTCGCCGCCCACGCCCGGCAGGAACTCGCCGTTCTCGTCCCGCAGGGGCACGTAGAGGCAGTGCACACCGTGGTTGGTACCGTTGACGATGAGCTGCGCGAACACGGTGGCCGCGCGGCCGTGCACCGCGGCGTTGCCGAGGTAGTCCTTCCACGCGGCCTTGAACGGCGTGTGGATCTCGAACTCGTCCGTCTCCGGGATGTACGTGGCGGTGGTGCCGATCGAGGCAACGTCAGAACCGTGGCCGATCTCCGTCATGGCGAACGCACCGGGCATGCTGAGGTCCAGGATGGAGGGCAGCCACTTCTTGTGGTGCTCCTCGGTGCCCAGGTTCAGCACGGCGGAGCCGAACAGGCCCCACTGCACACCGGACTTGATCTGCAGGGACGGGTCCGCGAGCACGAGCTCCTCGAACGCGGAGAGGTTGGCGCCGGGGCTCATGGCCCCGCCCACGCTCTCGGGCATGCCCAGGTACTGGGGCCCGGCATCCGCGAGCAGCTTGAGCTGCTCGAACGTGACGTTGCGCTGGTCCGCGAAGGACTGGTCGTACTGGGACTGGAAGCGGGGATCCTTCGCTCGCTCGCGTGCCGCCTTGCGTGCTTCGGGCCAGCGGCCCAGCAGGATGGCGCCGAGCTCGGCGGTGTCGATCCCGGACGGGGTGGTGGCACCGTCCTCGGGCAGGTCTTCGATGCGGTCGGTATTGGGAACTGTTCCGCTGACCGAGGTAATGGACATCATGACTCCTGACGGTTCTCTGGGACGGGTGGTTTACCCGTCGTCCTGATGGGGGAAGTTGGTGGTGCGGATTCACTGCCGGTCACGGGGCGCAGGCCCTCCACGGCCCACGTGGTGATGATCCGGCTCATGGTGTGGCGATCCGGTTTCGCGGTATCGCCGCCGAGTTCGAGCCAGGCCTCACCCGCGCCGCGGACCATGCCCACGGTGGAAGCGGCCCAGCACTTCAGGACCCCCTCGGGCGTGGCCCGGCTGCCGTGGTGGCGCATGTGCTGCTCCATGAGCAGGTCCCTTACGGAATCCACGAAGCGTTCGATCGTGGAACCCCGTTCCGTGGGTGCGGTCACCACGAAGCGGTAGACCTCACCGGAGGCCGCCACGGACTTGAGGTACTCGGAGACGAGGGCGTGGATCATGGCGGCGAACGTGTCCGCTTCGCTGGCCACGGCCACCATGCGTCGACGCATCCGGGTCACGAAGTACTCACCCACCGCGGCCTGCACACCGGCCTTGTCCTTGAAGTAGCGGTAGAAGACGGACTTGGAGGTCCCGCACGCCGTGGCGATCTCCTCCATGGACAGCGCAGCACCGTTCGCGGCCACGGCGTCGCGCGCGGCCGTGATCAGTTCGATCCGCCGCACGGCGCGGTGCCGCTGCCAACGCGAGCTCCTGCCGTCCACGGGGTGCGTGACCTGTTTCACGATACCGAGAGTATCAGCTATTCTGGATCCCGAGTGATCCAGATCGCATAAATTCCCCGAAAGGAACTACGCATGAGCGAGAACACGCAGAACACGGCACCGTCCACCCCGGCCACCGGAACCGGTTCCGAACCCGCCAAGCGAGTTGCGGCCCCGGCCGCCTCCTCCGCGCCGCAGGGCGGAGCGACGGGAGCCCGCGCCGTCGTCGTGGCGGGCAACCGCATCCCCTTCTCCCGCGCGGGCGGGCCGTACGCGAACGCGTCCAACCAGGACATGCTGACCGCCGCGATCGACGGGCTCGTGGCCCGGACCGGGATCGCGGGCGAACGCCTGGGCGCCGTGGCGGCTGGTGCCGTGATCAAGCACTCCCGGGACTTCAACCTCACGCGCGAGTCCGTGCTGGGCTCCGCGCTGGACCCCGCGACCCCGGCCTACGACGTCCAGATGGCGTGCGCCACGGGCATGGAGACCGTGAGCTCGATCGCCAACAAGATCCGGCTGGGCCAGATCCGGGCCGGGATCGCCGGTGGTGTGGACTCGTCCTCGGACGCTCCCATCGCCGTGAGCGAGGGGCTGCGCCGCGCGCTGCTCAAGCTGCAGCGCGCCAAGACCACCGCTCAGAAGCTCAAGGCGTTCAAGGACCTGCGCCCGGGCGACCTCGCGCCGTCGGTGCCCTCGTCCGGTGAGCCGCGCACGGGCCTGAGCATGGGTGAGCACCAGGCGCTGACCACCCAGAAGTGGGGCATCACACGCGAGGCCCAGGACGAGCTGGCCGCGGCCTCCCACCAGCACCTGGCCGCCGCGTACGAGCGGGGCTTCTTCGACGACCTCGTGACCCCGTTCAAGGGTCTGACCAAGGACAACAACATGCGCCCGGACTCCACCGTGGAGAAGCTGGGCGGGCTGAACCCGGTGTTCGGCAAGAAGCTCTCCGGTGAGGCCACCATGACGGCCGGCAACTCCACGCCGCTCACGGACGGTGCCTCCACGGTGCTCATCTCGTCCGAGGAGTGGGCCGGTGAGCACCACCTGACCCCACTCGCCGAGGTCGTGGACAGCGAGGCCGCCGCGGTGGACTTCGTGACCGGCAACGAGGGCCTGCTCATGGCCCCGGCCTACGCCGTGCCGCGTCTGCTGGCCCGCCACGGCCTCACGCTGCAGGAGCTGGACCTCGTGGAGATCCACGAGGCGTTCGCCTCCACCGTGCTGTCGATCCTCGCCGCATGGGAGTCCCCGGAGTTCTGCAAGGACCGCCTGGGCCTGGACGCGCCCCTGGGTTCGGTGGACCGCGCCAAGCTCAACGTCAACGGGTCCTCACTCGCCACTGGGCACCCCTTCGCCGCCACGGGTGGTCGCATCGTTGCCTCCACCGCCAAGGAACTGGCCGCACGTGCCAAGGAGACGGGGAAGCCGCAGACTGCGCTGATCTCGGTGTGCGCCGCCGGTGGTCAGGGTGTGGCCATGCTGCTGCGCTCGGTCTAAGCGAGTTCACGGCCACGGCGAGACACCACGATTTCTGGGAGAGGACACAAGTGACGGACACATATCTGGACATGGTCAATTCGGGGCTGGGCAAGCAGCTCGCCGGCAAACTGGGCCTCCCGCGCCCGGTCACGCTGCGCCGGTTCACCGCGGACGGGGACTTCCCGAGCGGCTCCGTGCTGGTGCTCGGCCGGGGTGCGGCGGGCGACGCCGCGTCGTCGGCCCTGCTCGGCTGGGACCTGGACGTGCGCCGGCACGCTCAGGACGTGGACCGGGTGGGTGCGGTGGTGATCGACTACACGGAGGTCGACAGCCCCGCCGATCTCGCGGACGCCGCCCTCGAGCTGGCCTCGGCCGTGCGCAAGCTGCGCCCGGGCGGGCGGGTCATCACGCTGTCGCGACCGGCGCCCGGGATCGGGACCGGAGCGGCGTCGGGCACGCTGCCCGGCGCGCGGCAGTTGACCCCGTCGCAGGCCGCGGCGCGCCAGGGTGTCGTGGGCATGCTGCGCTCGATCGCCCAGGAGATGCGCGGCGGCGTGACCGCCAACGGCATCCTGCTCGCGGACGGCGTCGCTGCGGACGCTCCCGGTGTCACGGGCGCCCTGCGCTTCTTCCTCTCGGGCCGCAGCGCGTACGTGGACGGGCAGTTCCTGACTGTGGGTGACGACCGCGGGGACGCGGACGTGGACTGGGTGCACCCCGTCGCGGGCAAGGTCGCAGTGGTCACGGGTGCCGCACGCGGGATCGGCGCGCAGGTCACGCGTACGCTCGCGGCCTCGGGTGCCACGGTCATCCCCGTGGACGTGCCCGCCGCCGGTGACGCGCTGAGCAAGCTCGCCAACGAACTGCGCGTGCCCGCGTTGCAGCTGGACGTCACGGACCCGCAGGCCGGACAGAAGATCCTGGACCTCGCGGTGTCCCGGTACGGCCGGCTGGACCTCGTGGTGCACAACGCGGGCATCACGCGGGACAAGATGCTCGCCAACATGGACCAGGCCAAGTGGGATTCCGTGATCGCGGTCAACATCGAATCGCAGTTGCGGATCACCGAGACCCTGCTCGCCTCCGATCAGCTGGGCCCGGCGCCGCGCATCGTGTGCCTCGCGTCCACGAGCGGCGTGGCGGGCAACCGCGGTCAGACCAACTACGCCGCCTCCAAGGCCGGGGTGATCGGTGCGGTGGCCGCCACGGCACCGCTGATCGCGGAGAAGGGCGGGACCATCAACGCCGTGGCCCCCGGGTTCATCGAGTCGGACATGACGGCCAAGATCCCGGCGGCCCGCCGCCAGATCTCCCGCCGATTGAACTCCCTGCAGCAGGGCGGTACGCCGGAGGACGTAGCACAGGCCATCACGTTCCTGCTCTCGGACGCCGCCGGTGGGATCAACGGTCAGACGTTGCGCGTGTGCGGCCAGAGCCTCGTGGGAGCATGATCGTATGAGCACTCCCGACCCGGTCCTGCCCACCGTTCCCTCCGACTACGAACTCGTCCAGCCGGCGGGTTCGGTGAAGCTGCCCGCGCTGTACGCGTCCGCGGGGGCGCGCGCGGCGTCATCGGCGGCTTCCGACGCCGCCGCTGCGGCCACGCACAAGGTGCTCCCGGCTCTGCGCGACTCGCCCGTGGGGCGCGTGCTGCCCGGCGCGCTGCGTAAGTCCCGCAAGGAACGCGTGGGGGCTGCCCTGCAGGTGCCGCGCGTGGCCCACGTCGTGGAGGACGTTAGCGCGGAACCCGAGTGGCACGAGAAGTTCTGCCGCGTGGTGCACGCAAGCACGCATCCCGTGGCCCCGGGGTCGCAGCACACCACGGTGTTCTCGGGTGCGCTGCACGCGCTCGCGTTCCCCGTGGCCATGTCGGTGCTCACGCGCAAGGACTTCCCCCTGCCCGTGCTGGGCATGGTGCACCTGAGCAACACCATCCGCCACGTCACGGACGTGGCCGTGGGGGAGCGGCTCACCGCCACGGCGTGGACCGAGAATTTGGGCACCCACCGGTCCGGGACCACGGTGGACGCCGTCGTGACACTGTCCCGCGAGGGCGGGTCCGTGGTCTGGGCCGGGCGCTCCACGTACCTGGCCAAGGGCGTGCACACCGCGATCGCGGACGACGGCGCGCGCGTTCCCGAGGAGTCCTCCCACGAGCGCGCACCGTTCGATCCGCCGCAGCAGACCGCGCAGTGGGTCCTGGGCGCCGGGACCGGGCGGGACTACGCGGCGGTCAGCGGCGACTACAACCCCATCCACCTCTCCGACCCGTCCGCCAAGGCGCTCGGGATGAAGGGGGCGATCGCGCACGGGATGTACACGGCCTCGCGCGCACTGGCGCTGACCGGCGTGCCCGCGGAGGTCCCCTTCGCGTGGTCCGTGGACTTCGCCGTCCCGGTGCAGCTGCCGACTACGGTGGCTGTCTCGGTGGACGACGACGGTCGGGGCGCCCACTGGCGCGGTTCCCGCGTCCTCGTGTGGGACCCCAAGCGGCAACGCCCACACGCGGAGGTCACGGTCACGGCCCTGTGACCGCTCGCTGATCCGCCTGACGAACACCCCCGGGACCGAGGTTCCGGGGGTGTTCGTGTCTGTCGGTGGGGTGGGACACAATGGGGGCGTGAGCACAGACAACGCGCGGCGGGCCACGGACGCCACGGGCCAGAGCCTCAATCCGGACGAGCCCAGCGAGGCACTGCGGGAGGAGTACGCCGATCTCGCGGACCGCGTCCGCGAAGCACGCACGGCGTACTACGTCCACGACCAACCCGTCATATCGGACGCCGAGTACGACCGGTTGTACCGCTCCCTCGAGGAGTTCGAGGCCCTGCATCCCGAACTCAAGGCGAACGATTCCCCCACGCAGGAGGTGGGCGGTGACGTTTCCGCGGCGTTCAGCCCCGTGAAGCACCTCGAGAAGATGTACTCGCTCGAGGACGTCTTCTCCACGGACGAGCTCGTCGCGTGGTTGACCCGCGCCCAGCAGCAGGTCGAGCAGTTGCCGGGTGCGCCCACCGTGGCGTGGCTGAGCGAGGTCAAGATCGACGGCCTGGCCGTGAACCTGCTGTACCGCAACGGTGTGCTTGTCCGGGCCGCCACGCGCGGGGACGGCACCACGGGTGAGGACATCACCCACAACGTGGCCACCATCAAGACCATCCCGCAGCGACTGACCGGTGAGGACTTCCCCGAAGAGGTCGAGATCCGCGGCGAGGTGTTCATCTCCTCCAAGGATTTCCGCGCCCTCAACGAGGCCATCGTGGAAGAAGGCCGTGCGCCGTTCGCGAACCCCCGTAACGCCGCGGCGGGTTCGCTGCGTCAGAAGGACCCGCAGATCACCGCGCGGCGGCCGCTGTCCATGTTCGTGCACGGCATCGGGTTCTCCCGCGGTTTCGAGCTGGAGACGCAGTCCCAGGCGTACGACATCCTGCGGGACTGGGGACTGCCCGTGAGCCCCTACTCCCGGGTGCTGGAATCGGTGGACGAGGTGCTCGAGTTCATCGCGGAGTACGGCGAGAAGCGGCACAGCCTGCTGCACGAGATCGACGGCATCGTGATCAAGGTGGACGACCGCCGCACGCAGTTCCGGCTCGGCTACACGTCCCGCGTGCCCCGGTGGGCCGTGGCGTACAAGTACCCGCCGGAGGAGGTCAACACGAAACTCGTGGACATCCTGGTCAACGTGGGCCGCACCGGTCGCGTCACGCCCTTCGGGCTCATGGACCCGGTGCGCGTGGCGGGTTCCACCGTGGAGATGGCCACCCTGCACAACCAGGACGTGGTCAAGGCCAAGGGCGTGCTCATCGGGGACACCGTGGTGCTGCGCAAGGCCGGTGACGTCATCCCGGAAATCGTGGGGCCCGTCGTCGCACTGCGGGACGGCACGGAGCGGGAATTCGTGATGCCCACCGAGTGCCCGTCGTGCGGCACGCCCCTGCGTCCCGCCAAGGAGGGGGACGTGGACATCCGCTGCCCCAATGCGGAGACGTGCCCGTCCCAGCTCAAGGAGCGCGTCAACCACGCGGCGGGTCGCGGGGCCTTCGACATCGAGGCCCTGGGGGAGGAAGCGGCCAAGGCCCTGACCCAACCCGTTCCCCAGGACGCACCGGACGGCACCGAGTTCTCCGTGCCCCCGCTGCGCAACGAGGCCGGGTTGTTCGATCTCACGCCGGAGGACCTCAAGGAGGTGAAGGTGTGGCGGGACTCCCGGCGCACCGTCACGGACAAGGAGAGGGGGGAGAAGACCCAGCGGGTCACCCCCGAACTCGTCCCGTACTTCTGGACCAAGCCCACCAAGAACAAGCCGAGCGTGCCCTCCAAGACCACGGAGATCATGTTCCAGCAGATGGAACAGGCCAAGGACACCGACCTGTGGCGGGTCCTCGTGGCGCTGTCCATCCGCCACGTGGGTCCCACGGCCGCGCGCTCGCTGGCCACGTCCCTGCGCAGCATGGACGCGATCCGCTCGGCGGACCTGGACACGCTCGCGGGCACGGACGGGGTGGGCCCCATCATCGCGCAGGCCGTCATCGAGTTCTTCGAGGAGCCGTGGCGGTGTGAGGTCGTGGACCGCTGGGCCGCCGCGGGTGTGCGCATGGAGGAAGAGGTGGACGAGTCCACCCCCCGCACACTTGAGGGAGTCACCGTGGTGGTCACGGGATCACTCGAGGCCTACAGCCGGGACTCCGCGAAGGAGGCCATCCTGAAACGCGGCGGCAAGGCGTCCGGGTCGGTGTCCAGGAAGACGGCGTTCCTGGTGGCCGGCGAGAACGCGGGTTCCAAGCTCGACAAGGCGGAGTCCCTCGGGGTTCCCGTGCTGGACGAGGCCGGTTTCGAGCGCTTGCTCGCGCAGGGCCCGTCGGCGTTCGACGACGCCGCTGCATCCCACGACAACGCGGGGAAGTGAGACGCGAGATGGCGGATGCACTGGAAGGGCTGGGTCCGGGGTCGGACGAACTGCAGGAGCTGTTGGAGGTCGCGCTGCGCGCCGCACAGGCCGGGGCCGACGTCCTGAGCGGTCGTGACAGCGCCGAGTTCCACGCACAGACCAAGTCCTCGGACGGCGACTGGGTGACGTCCTTCGACGTCGCCGCGGAGGAGGCTGTGAGCGCCGTCCTGCGCCGTGAACGGCCCCGGGACGCCATCACGGGGGAGGAATCGGGAACGTACGTGCCCGAGCACCGCAGCCCCGTGCGGTGGTCGGTGGACCCGCTGGACGGGACCACCAACTTCATCCGGGACATCGTGTACTACGCCACCTCCGTGGCCGCGTGCGACGAGCACGGGAACTGGCTCGTAGGGGTCGTGAACGCCCCCGCTCTCGGGCGGATCTATTACGGCGTCGCAGGCTTGGGTGCGTGGGTCCGGCGGGACGGACGGGACACGAGGCTCACGGGTCCGGTCCCCGGCCGCCGGGGCGCGCTCTACGGCACGGGTTTCTCGTACGACCCCGCCGTGCGGCGTGAGCAATTCGGTTCTTTCCTGGACACCATGGAGAACTTCTCGGACATGCGGCGCCTGGGAGCGGCCTCCCTGGATCTCTGCATGGTGGCCGACGGCACCCTGGACGGTTACTCCGAACGTGGACTGCACGAGCACGACTGGGCGGCCGGCGCATTGATCGCCCACGAGGCCGGGGCGGTGGTGCAGCGCCCCGATCTGCCCGTTCCACCGGCGCTGAGTGGGCAAGAACACTCAGCGGGCAGTGCAATCGCGAACGCATACGAAAAGGCCCGCGTGACCAGCGTGATCGCGGCCTGGGCCCCGCGCTGAGTAGTGGTAATCACACCGTTATCGGTTGGCAATCACACCGTTATGCGAGTCGGGAACCCGGGCCGGGTTGACCCGTTCGTCGCGGGTGGCCTAGCGTGGCCGGAGTTGATCGGCCGTGGTGGCCGTGATACATGTCCGCGACTGGGGGTGTCCCCAGAAACGGGATAACGAAAAAGTAACTTTCTGCTTGGCAACGCCCGGAACGTTACGTTATCGTTATTATCAACTTCCTCAGCGGACTTTCGTGAGCGGAAGTTCGCTTCCGGGTCCACTCGATCCGTGGCTCGGCTTGTGCTGGATGTTGCCGCAACACCGTACGTCGTCTGTATGGCAGCATTCCGTAGTTTCTACCCCTAACACCAACTGTCAAGGGTGGACGACGGCGCGAAGACACCCAGGGATGGGAACGAGCGTAGGTGGCCTTACGGAGCATAATGAAGACTTCAACCGCTATTCGCCGTGGTGCCGCTGCTGTCCTGATGGGCGGCGTGGCCGTGGGCGCCTTCGCCGTTCCCGCCAACGCCGTTCCCGTCTCCACGTGGGACGCCCTGGCTCAGTGCGAGTCCGGTGGCAACTGGGGCACCAACACCGGTAACGGTTTCTCCGGCGGTCTGCAGTTCACCCCGAGCACCTGGGCTGCCTTCGGCGGCACCGGTTCCGCTCAGGGTGCTTCCAAGGCGGAGCAGATCCGCGTGGCCGAGAACGTCCTGCAGGGTCAGGGCTGGGGCGCATGGCCCGCTTGCTCCGCCAAGCTCGGCCTGTCCGGCAACGGTGGAGGCGTCGCCTCCGCCGCCTCGGTGAGCACCCAGGCGTCCTCCGTGAAGCAGGCTGCCCCGGTGCAGCAGGCTGCTGCCGCTCCGGTGCAGCAGGCCGCGCCCGTGAAGCAGGCTGCCCCCGTGGCCCAGGCCGCTCCGGTGCAGCAGGCTGCCCCCGTGGCCCAGGCCCCGGCCGTGACCTACTCCGCTCCCGCGGCTCCCGTGCAGCAGGCCGCTCCCGCCGCCGGCACCTACACCGTGCAGGCCGGGGACACCCTGGGCACCATCGCCAACAAGCTGGGCGTCAACGGTGGCTGGCAGGCCCTGTTCGCCGCCAACTCCGGCACCGTGGCGGACGCCAACCTGATCTTCCCGGGCCAGGTTCTGAACATCCCCGCCTGATCCAGGCACTCATCGCTCGCGATGACCGGGTGATGCGGTGGACCGAGGTCCGCCGCTGACCCCTCGAAGCCCCGCCCCGCACCGATCCCGGTGTGGGGCGGGGCTTCGTCGTACCCGGAACCGGTCCGGATCCCATGGTGTGGGCTGTCACGCCACGGCATCCTGCGGGGCCCCGATTGCCGAGCCGGAGGATTCCTCTCCGGCTTCCGGGATGCGACCTGTGGGGTGCCACAATGAGGTCATGACGACTGAGATCGCGATCATCGGAGCAGGCATCGCCGGATTGTCCGCGGCCTCGGAGCTGGCGGAACACCGGGGGACTGGTGAGGGAATCCTCGTGTTGGAGGCGGAACGGGACGCGGCAATGCACACGTCCTCCCGGTCCGCGCAGCAACTGATCCCGAGCTACGGTCCGGAACCGGTGCTCGAGCTCACCCGCTGGAGCATTGCCCGGTTGCTCGAAGCTGGCAACTATCTGGCGGCTCCGCTCGCGTGGCCCAGCTCGTTCGTCGTCGCCGGCTCGCCCGAGGACGTGGCCGCCATGACCGTTCCCGGGCTGCGTACCCTTGAGGGCGCCGAACTGTTCGAGCTGTGCCCCGAACTGCGGGTAAACCCGCAGCGCTTCCGGACCGCAGCCGTGGACGAGTCCGCCGTGCGCACGGATGCCACCGCCCTCGTGGCATGGCATCGCGAGCGAGCGCTGGCGGCCGGCGTCGAGATCCGGACGAACAGCCGCGTGACCGATGCCAGGCGGGCCGGGGACCTGTGGGAGCTGACCCTCGACACCGCCCCGCCGAAGACCGTGCGTGCCGCCACGGTCGTCAATGCCGCGGGTGCGTGGGCGGACGAGGTGGGAGCGCTGTTCGGCGGGGCGCCCCAGGGATTACGGCCTCTGCGGCGCACGGCGGCCCTCGTGACCTTGGCGGAGCCCATGCCGCCGGAACACCCCATGGTCGACGATGCCGCCGAGGACTGGTACTACCGCCCCGACGCCGCGGGCGCCATGATCTCGCTCGGGGAGGCCGAGCCCAGCGAACCGTGCGACGCCCAACCGCACGAGGGCGCCGTCGCCGGGCTGATCGCCATGATCGAGCGGGAGACCAGCCTGCGGATCACGGGCGTGGTCAAGGCGTGGACCGGACTGCGCACGGAGCGTCCGAGCGACGTCCCCGTGTGCGGCTGGGACCCGGTGGCACCGGGTATGTTCTGGCTCGCGGGGCAGGGCGGGTACGGGTTCCAGACGAGTTCGGCACTCGCCAGGGCCGCCGCGGAACTGGTGCTGCGCGGTGAGGTGGGGGACTGGCTCAGCTCCGCCACCCGCGATGCCCTGGCCCCGGACGGCTCCCCCGATCAGGCCGCGACCCCCAGGTAGCGCGCGAGCCACGCGTACTCCCAGGCGGTGTCCTTCCACTGCGAGTAGCGTCCGGACGCGCCACCGTGGCCGCCCGCCATCTCACAGCGCAGCACCACGGTCTCCGGGTGCCGGGCATGAGTGCGCAGGGCGGCGACCCACTTGGCCGGTTCCACGTACAGCACGCGGGTGTCGTTGAGGCTCGTGACCGCCAGGACGGGCGGGTAGTCCGCGTCCCGGAGGTTCTCGTAGGGGGAGTACGAACGCATGTACTCGTAGACCTCGGCCGAGTCCACGGGGTTGCCCCACTCCTCCCACTCGAGGGCGGTGAGCGGCAGCTCGGGCATGAGCATGGACGTCAGCGGGTCCACGAACGGGACCGCCGCGAGCGCCGCACAGTACAGCTCGGGCGCGAGGTTGAGCACGGCTCCCACGAGCAGGCCGCCGGCCGAGCCACCCATCACGGCGATCCGCTGGGCGTCCACGTCCGGGCGGGCGGCGAGGTGGCGGGTGACGGCCACGTAGTCGGTGAACGTGTTGGTCTTGGTGTCCTTCTTACCGTTCTCGTACCACCCGCGGCCGAGTTCGCCACCGCCGCGCACGTGCGCGACCGCCCAGATCACGCCCCGGTCCAGCAGCGACAACCGGGACACGGAGAAGCCGGGGTCCGTGCTGATCTCGTAGGACCCGTAGGCGTACTGGAGCACGGGTGCGGGGCGGGTGGGGTCCAGGTCCGCGCGGCGCACGATGCTCACGGGGATCCGGGTCCCGTCCTCGGTCACGGCCCAGTCCCGTTCCACGGTGTAGTCCTGGCTGCGGTACCCGCCCAGCACGGTGGCCTCGCGCCGCAGGACGGGCTCGCCCACGCCGTACTCGTTCGTCCCGGACTCGCCGGGTTCGGCCGTGGGGATGTCGTAGACGCGCGGCGGCGTCACGAAGGACGTGTAGGACACCCGCACCACGGGGTTCTCGTACTCCGCGGAGAGCACGCCACTCGTGTAGAGCTCCTCGTCGAACGCGGCCTCGGCCCCGTCCAGCAGCGACGGCGACGCCGCACCGGCCGCCGCGCTCGACGCCGCGGCGTCGTCCGACTCCGCAAGGCGTCCTGAGCCCGTGTCCGATGTCGAGGGCACGGCCTCGCGTGGGCCCGCAACGATCTCGTCCACCGCGCGGCGCGGGATCAGGCGGACCCGGGGCGTGGTGTCCGCGCGCAGGGCCACGACCAGGTGGGTGGCGGTGGGAACACAGGACTCGATCCGCACGTCCTCCGACGCCGGGATGACGTCCGTGAGCTCGAGGTCCGCGAGGGCACGGCCCGCGTGCCCGAGCGGCATGAGGCTCACCCGGCCGTTGGGGGCGTGCGCGTCGTGGGTCAGGAGCACGTAGTCCTGGCCGGCCACCGTGAGGGGTTCCACCTCGTAGAGCACCCGGTCCTCGCGCGAGATCATGACGCGCCAGGGCAGGGAAGCCGGCCCAGCGGCGTCGTCGGACGCATCGGCGACCGGCTCATCCGTGGGGGAGCCGGTCAGCTCGGTCAACGGCAGGATCCGGTACTCGCTGTACTCGGAGCAGGACGAGGACAGCATGAGCCACCGCTTGTCCGCGGAGAGCTCGGCCCCGAGCCACAGGCCGGGGTCGTCCTCCTGGAACAGCAGCTCGTCGGAGGATGCGTCCCGGCCGATGACGTGCCGGTACACGCGCCACGGCCGCCACGACTCGTCCACGACGATGTAGATCAGCTGGGAGGCGTCCGGTGTGAGGAACGCGCCGTACGAGGTCTGCTCGATCCGGTCCGCGAGCAGTTGTCCCGTGGCGAGATCCTTGACCTGGATCGTGAACCGTTCGTCACCTGCGGTGTCCTCGGACCAGGCCAACCTGGAGCCGTCCTCCGACACGCTGAAGGCGCCCAGCGCGTAGAAGTCGTGCTCCTGGGATGCGGCGTTAGCGTCCAGGAGGGTTTGTTCGCCGTCCAGTGCGGTGCCCGGTTCCACGGTGGGCGGTGTCCACTGCGCGGGGTCGGTGACCGGGACGCGGCAGAAGATCTGGTGGGCGCCGCCCTCGACCGTGCGCGTGAAGTACCACCAGTCCCCGCGACGCGACGGCACGGACAGGTCCGTCTCGAGCGTGCGGTCCTTGATCTCCCCGTAGATCCGCTCGCGCAGGGGCGCCAGATCCTCGGTCGTGGCCTCCGCGTAGGCGTTCTCGGCGTCCAGGTGCGAGCGCACCTCGGGGGAGTCCTTGTCCCGGAGCCACTCGTAGGGATCGGCGAAGGTGTGCCGGTGGAACGTGCGTTCTACCGGGCGGCTCGGGGCCACGGGATAGGACGGCTGCTCGGAAGTCATGCCCACAGTCTAGGGGCGGGTGGGGATGCGCAGACGTGGTCCCGCTCGCGAGCGGCCACAATGGTCCCGTGCAGACTCCCACCCCTTCGCAGTGCGCTATGTCGCGCACCGACACGTGGCTTCAGATCGTCCTGGTGCTCGGCGTGTCCCTCGGAGCGTCCGCGGTTTACGCCGTGCTGGATCTGGCCGAGGTGCTCATGCGGTCCTCGCTGGCCGACACCACGACGACGCTCAACCGGCCCCTGAGCAGCGTCCCCCTGATCGACGCGTTGCGCCAGCTCACGGGCATCGGCTTCGCGCTCGTCCCCGTGCTGCTGGCCCTGTACCTCATGGCCGGGGTGGCGCGGGGGATCCCCGGCGTGCTGTGCAGGATCGGGGTGGATGGGCGCAGACCCGCGTGGGACACGCTGTGGGGAATGGGCCTGTTCGCGGTGATGGGCGGCGGCACCCTGGTGCTCTATCAGGTGGGCCGGTCCCTGGAGATCACCGCGCAGATCACCACATCCACCATGGAGCAGACCTGGTGGGCGGTTTCTTTGCTCGTGCTCTCCGCGCTGCGCCACTCGATCGTGGAAGAGATGATCGTGGTGGCGTTCCTGTGCGAGCGCTTGCGATCCCTCGGATGGTCGTGGTGGCTCGTGGCGGTGGCCTCCGCGGTGGCGCGGGCCAGCTATCACCTGTACCAGGGGTTCGGACCCGCGCTCGGGAACCTGGTCATGGGACTCGTGTTCGTGTGGCTCTACCGCCGCGGCGGTCGACTCATGCCGCTGCTGATCGCCCACGCTCTCCTGGACACCGTGGGCTTCCTGGCCCCGCAACTGCTCGCGGGCTGATGCCGGAGACCGGGCGGAGCGGCGTCGTCGGCCGTCCCGAAGGGAATCAGATCAAATGGTGACGGTGCCGTCCGGGGTGTCGAACGAGACGGCCATGACCCCGGGGGTGCCATTGGGGGCGCACCAGGTGACGTCCAGCGAGCCCAGGACGTCCTCCACGGGACCGCCGAGCCACTCCGTGACGCGGTCGGGGGAGCCGGCGATCTCCATTCCGCTCAACCGGACGTCCGTGATCCGCGCCTGGGACGGGTGCATCTCGTCCTCGGAATCGAAGTGCACCATGAACGGCAACTGCGGGTCGGAGATCAAACCCTTCACGCCGATCTGATGCCATTCGAGCTGCCGACCGTCGGGGAACAACCGGCCACCGGGCACGGAGGGGCGGCCCAGCTTGGCCTCGAAGGGCGCGAGGTCGGGGACCTCTACGACCCAGCCGAGCCAGCCGCCGCCGGCGTCAGAACGGGCACGGACGGCCTGACCGAACGGCGCCTTCTCCGCGGCGGGGTGCTCGAGCACCGTGACGACCTCCACGTACTGGTGGTCGGTGAGCGGCAGGATCATGTTCCGGGTGCCGAAACGGGGGTGCACACCGCCCTTGACCGGTTCGATCCCCAACCGGTTCGCGATGCGTTCGGTGGTGGCCTCGAGGCCGTCGGGCTGAGCCGCGAAGGAAACGTGATCCAAGTTCATGACGCCATGGTGGCACCGGCCACACGGGCCACCAAATCGAGCGCGAGCCCGGCGAGTGTGTGACCTGCGCCGCCCGGTCCGGTGGGCAGGGCAGGCTCTCCGCACCTCCCGAGACCTGGCATCGGGACGGCTGATCCGGGCGGCGACTGTGTTGGTCCAGGTCAACGAGACGCGCGTCTCAAAGGCTGGTGTTCGAACCGTTCTTCGGGGGCGGGTTGGTCACGGCGCTGGCCATCCCCGTCATCTACCTGACCGGTGTGGGGCCGTTGTTCTTCGTGATGCTCGCGGTGTTCGTGATCGCGGTGCTCACGGGTCTGTTCTACTTCCATCCACGTGAGACGAAGGACCGGGAACTGCACACCCGGGAGATGGAACAGCAGGAACGAGCGGCCACTGACCCCGAGCCCGCTCGCAGCGTCCCCGGCTTGACTCCCGCCCCGCCGGGTTCGGACAATGAGGTAATAGGTCACGAGAGTCAGCGCGAAGCCCCAGCTAGCTGACCGGCAACCCTCCCTTCCGCGGTGGGGTGCCCTGGGTGAGGACCTGGCCGTGGCGTCGACCGACGTCGTGCGGCAAGCGCGGGTCATTGGTGCCCGGTCACAGCACGGGCACCGTGCGGATCGCCACCGGACCCCTGATCCTTCCGAGAAGGAGTACGGCCATGAGCACCGCTCCCACCCCCGACAATCCCCAGGGCTGGTCGTTCGAGACCCGACAGATCCACGCGGGCCAGAACCCCGACCCTGTGACCGGGTCGCGCGCCCTGCCGATCCACCAGACCACGTCCTTCGTGTTCCCGGACGCCCGCACGGCGGCGGCCCGGTTCGCGCTCGAGGAGATGGGTCCCATCTACTCGCGCCTGACCAACCCCACCACGGAGGTCGTGGAGAACCGGGTCGCGTCCCTCGAGGGCGGCGTGGGGGCCCTGATGGTCTCCTCCGGGCAGGCCGCGGCCACGCTCGCGATCCTCAACCTGGGCGGCGCCGGGACCCACGTGGTGGCCAGCCCGTCCCTGTACGGCGGGTCGTACAACCTGCTCAAGCACACGCTGCCGCGCATGGGCGTGGAGACCACGTTCGTCTCGGACCCGGACAATCCCGCGCAGTGGCGGGACGCGGTGCGCGAGAACACCGTGGCGTTCTTCGGTGAATCCATCCCGAACCCCCGCAACGACGTGTTCGACATCGAGACGATCGCCGGGATCGCCCACGAGGCGGGTGTCCCGCTCATCGTGGACAACACGATCGCCACGCCCTACTTGGTGCGGCCCATCGAGTGGGGCGCGGACATCGTGCTGCACTCGGCCACCAAGTTCCTGGGCGGCCACGGCACGGCGATCGGCGGGTTCATCGTGGACACCGGAGCGTTCGACTACTCGCGGGACCCTGAGCGCTTCCCCGGTTTCAACCAACCGGACGAGACGTACAACGGACTCGTCTACGCCCGCGATCTCGGTGCCGACGGGGCCTTCGGCGTCAACCTCTCGTACATCCTCAAAGCGCGCGTGCAGTTGCTGCGCGATCTGGGGACCTCGATCTCTCCGTTCAACGCGTTCTTGATCGAGCAGGGCATCGAGACGCTGTCGTTGCGCATGGAACGTCACGTGGCCAACGCGCAGAAGGTCGCCGAGTGGCTCGAGGCCCGCCCCGAGGTGCGCTCGGTGTCCTACGCCGGTCTGGAGTCCTCGCGCTGGCACGACCGCGCCCTGAAGTACGCGCCCAAGGGTGCCGGGTCGGTGCTCGGTTTCGTGCTCGACGGCGGCCGGGACGCCGGTGTCGCGTTCGTGGACGCCCTGAGCCTGCACTCCAACGTGGCGAACATCGGTGACGTGCGCTCCCTCGTGATCCACCCCGCCTCCACGACGCACGCCCAGCTCAAGGACGAGGAGCAGCTCGCGGCCGGCGTGGAACCGGGATTCGTGCGGCTGTCCGTGGGTGTCGAGGGCATCGACGACATCCTCGCGGACCTCGAGTCCGGATTCGCCGCGGTGGGTGCGCGCGGCGACGCTGCCGGCGACGCGGCGTCGTCGGCGGAGGACACGGGGAACTGACCATGACGGTCGTGGGCAACGGGCCGCGCACGCGGCGCGACGGCGTCGTACGGCGGGCCGAACTCGGCGAGCTCGTGCTCGAGTCCCGGTTCCGGCTGCCGGACGTGCACCTCGCGTACGAGACGTGGGGCGAGCTCGCGGCGGACGGTTCCAACGCGGTGCTGATCGAGCACGCGCTCACGGGTGACACGCACGTGGCGCGCGGTGGTGCGGGGCATGAGGACGCCGCGAGCGCTCCCGAGGGCGCGGCCGCCGCGGCGGACGGTTGGTGGGACGGACTCGTGGGCCCGGGTGCCGCGATCGACACGGACCGCTACTTCGTGGTGTGCGCCAACATCCTGGGTGGGTGCTACGGCAGCACGGGACCCGCGAGTCCCGCACCGGACGGCGTCCCGTGGGGCTCGCGTTTCCCGCGCGTGACCGTGCGGGACTCGGTGACCGCGGAGGCCCTGCTCGCTCGGGCGCTCGGAGTCTCCCGGTGGCGGCTCGTGATCGGCGGGTCCATGGGCGGGGCGCGCGCCCTCGAGTGGGCCGTGTCCCACCCGGATCGGGTGGCCGCGTGCGCCGTGATCGCGGCCAACGCGCGCGTGGGTGCCGAGCAGCTCGCGTGGGGACAGGCACAGTCGCTCGCGATCCGCCAGGACCCGAACTTCCGGGGCGGCGACTACTACGCGGGCGAGTACCCGGAGGCGGGTCTGGGGCTCGCGCGGCGGATCGCGCACATCACCTATCGCAGCGCGCACGAGCTGGAGACGCGCTTCGGCCGCGACCCCCAACCCCGTGAGGACCCCGAGGCCACCCACGTCGCGGACCGCGGTCGGTACCAGGTGGAGAGCTACCTGGACCACCAGGCGTCCAAACTCGCGGGCCGCTTCGACGCGAACTCGTACCTGAGTGTCAACGAGACCTTGATGTCGCACGACGTCGCTCGGGGCCGCGGCGAGCTACGGGACGTCCTCGCCCGCACCCGGTGCGAGTGGCTCGTGGCCGCGGTGGACTCCGATCGGTTGTTCTTCCCCTCGGAATCCGCCGAACTCGTGGCTGCGCTACCGGGGGAGCAGGAGCTGCACACGATCACGTCCCCGAGCGGGCACGACGGGTTCCTCATCGAGACCCCGCAGGTGGGCATGTTGCTGCGGGAGACCGTGCTGCGGGACTGAGCAGGGAGCCCTGACGGGCCGGCCTGGCCGGGGAGACCCAGTGGGCCCGGGCCGGCTCAGCCCTCCCGGTCCTCGCCGGGAATGCCCTCGCCCGCACCGGGGATCGTGGTGCGCCCGAACGAAGGGCGCTTGGCGGTGATGTTGTCCCCGGAGCTGCGACGCCGGATCCGGCGGCCGACCCACGGGACCAGGTACTTCCCGGCCCACACGAGGTCCTCGCGACGCGCCTCGCGCCACGTGCGCACGGGACGGTCCCCGAGCTCGCCGGGGACCAGGTCGTGCTCGACCCCCAGGGAGTCCAGGACCTCGCACGCGATGAGCTGGTGGCCCAGGGGCGAGAAGTGCAACCGGTCCGGTGCCCACATGGCAGGTTCCCCCAGTTGCTGCAGTCCCCAGAGGTTCACCATCACAGCGTCGTGCCGGGCGGCCACCACGCGCAGGTTCTCGTTGAAGATCGCCACGCGCCCGCGGATGCTGCGCAGCACGGGGGTGTTGCCGATGTCCGGGCCGTCGAACATCGTGACCGTGGCACCCGTGGCGGCGAGTTTCTCGATCACGGCGTCGAGCCGCACCGCGATGTCGTCCGGATCCGCACCGGGTCGCAGCATGTCGTTGCCGCCCGCGCTGATGGTCACGAGGTCCGGGCGCAGTTCGATGGCCGGTTCCAGCTGTTCGTCCACGATGCCCTGGAAGAGCCGACCGCGAATCGCGAGGTTGGCGTACGCGAAGTCGTCGGTGTGGCGCGCGAGCTCCTCGGCCACGCGATCGGCCCAACCGCGCACACCGCCGGGTACGGCGTCGTCGGGATCGCCGACGCCCTCCGTGAAAGAATCGCCGATCGAGACCATGCGGTGCCAAGGGTGCTTCGGGTCGGAGGGGGCTCGGGAGTGAGTGCTCTTATCCATACCCGGTTTCTAACACACCCGCCTGAACGACTCAGGCCCGCGGGCAGTGCCGGGTGGGCATGTCAGGATGGAACCATGCAGCAAGCTCCCCACGTGATCTGGAACAACGAACCGCAGGACCGCGCCGGAACACCCTTGGTGGTCATGTTCCACGGCTACGGTTCGTACGAGGAAGACCTCATGGCCCTGAGCTTCGCGCTACCGCAGGGCTACACGTACGCGTCCGTGCGCGCACCGCAGCGTGCGGGCATGGGGTTCCAGTGGTTCCCGCTGGCCGCAGATCTCGCGTTCACCACGGACGCCGTGGTCGCCGCGGCCGAGGCCGTGATCGAGTGGTTGCGCGAAGAGTCCCAGCAGCACACGCACGTCTTCCTACTGGGGTTCTCCCAGGGCATGGCCATGGCCACGACCGTGGCGCGTCACGTCCCCGAGCTCGTGGACGCCGTCGTGGGGATGTCCGGGTTCGTGATCCCCGTGGCGCCCGACGACGCCCAAGCTGATTTCTTCCGGGACGACCGGCTGCGCGCCGAGCCGCTGCGCATGTTCTGGGGCCGGGACCCGGAGGACCCCGTGATCACCTCGGTGCTCGTAGACGGCACCGCCGAGTGGGCCAACGATCACACCGAGCTGACCAAGATCCAGTACCGGGGCATCGGTCACGGGGTCTGCCCGGAGGAACTCGCGCACATTAAGGAGTATCTCCAGGCCGCCGTGGACGCGACCTCGTAGGGCGTCAGCCCGTCACGATGCGCACGGGCGGCAGCTCCGCCCCGACCACCGCGATCACGTCTCCGGCGTGCAGTTGCGCGCCGCGGCGCAGTTCCACCGCGCCGTTGACCGTGACCTGCCCCTCGGACACCAAGTGCTTGGCGTGTTGGCCGTCCTCCGCGAGGTTCGCGAGCTTGAGCGCTTGGCCCAATCGGATCATCTCGTCACGGATCGGGAGTTCTTCGTAGTCGTCGTGATGCATGGGTCCATCCTCGCAGGCTCGGGAGTAGCCTACATCGGTGACTTCTCCCACCCCCGTCCGCCGTCCCGCCCCCACTCCACACGCGCACGCCCGGAGCCCGCTCGTCCTTCTCACGGGGGTCGTGCTGAGTATCCTGGCGGGCTCGTGCCTGGCCGTCCAGTCGCGGTTCAACGGCGCGCTGGGCCGCGCCATGGGGGACCCGTACCTCGCCGCGCTCGTGAGCTTCGGGATCGGGTGCGCAGTGTTGCTCGTGGGCTCCGTCCTACTGCCTGCGGGCCGGCGCGGCGCGGCGCGGTTGCCGGGCGTGCTGCGTACGCGGCGGATCCGCTGGTGGTACTTCCTGGCCGGGGTCTTCGGCGCGTACCTCGTGATCGCGCAGACGCTCACGACGGCGCTGCTGGGCGTGTCCGTGTTCATCCTGGGTCTCGTGGTGGGTCAGTCCCTGGGCGGGATGCTCGTGGACCGGTGGGGGATCGGACCCGGCGGGATGCAACCGCTGAGCCGCTACAGGGTGCTCGGCACCGTCCTGATCCTGGCCGCCGTGGCCGTGGCCATGGCGCCGCGGTTCTCGGCGGGTTCCCTGCACATGTCCACCCCGGCGTTCGTGGGCGCGGTGGCGTTGCCGGTTCTGGCGGGTGTGCTCAACACGGTGCAGACGGCGTGGAACGCTCACATTGCCGCGGCCACCGGGACGCCCCTCACATCCACGCTCACGAACTTCGCGGCCGGGACCGTGGCACTCGTGGTCGTGGCCGGTGTGGCCCGCTGGCTCACGCACCCCGGCCCCGTGCAGTGGCCCCACGAGTGGTGGCTCTATACGGGCGGGATCCTGGGCATCGTGTTCGTGGCCGCCGGGGCGGTGCTGGCCCGGCACGTGGGTGTGCTGCAGACCAGCCTGGGGCTCGTGACGGGCATGCTGCTGGGGGCCCTCGTGCTCGACGTCGCCGTGCCCACCGCGGCCACCGTGGTCACCCCCGTCACGGTCGTGGGTACGCTGGCCACCCTCGTAGGCCTCGTGGTCGTCACACTCCCGTGGGGTTCACGCCGCCGTTCCTGAGGCGCGATTCTGCATGGTGTGGTCGGGAATCCGTCGCCCCACGATTGATTGCACGTGTAATGGTTTGTCGTTAGATTTTTCGTGAGACGCACGTCACAGTGGAGCGCCGCGAGGAGATGACCGTGACCCAGATCCCACATTTCATCGCAGGCACACGCGTCCTGGGGGAGTCCGGGCGATTCGGGGACGTCTACAACCCCGTGCAGGGCGCGGTCGCGGCGCAGGTGCCCCTGGCCACCGCGGACGAGGTCGAGCGCGCCGTCACCTCGGCCCAGGAGGCGTTCCACGTATGGTCCGCGCTCAACCCCCAACGCCGGGGGCGGCTCTTGCTCAAATGGGTGGACCGGATTAACGAGAACGCGGACGAGTTGGCCGAGCTGCTGTCCAACGAACACGGCAAGACGCTGGAGGACGCGCGCGGGGACATTCAGCGCGGCGTCGAGGTCGTGGAATTCGCCGCCGGGGCACCCCACCTGCTCAAGGGGGAGTTCTCCGCGAACGCCGGCACGGGGATCGACGTCCACTCGGTCCGCCAGCCCCTCGGCGTGGTCGCGGGAATCACACCGTTCAACTTCCCGGCCATGATCCCGCTGTGGAAGACCGGCATCGCGCTCGCAGCGGGCAACACGTTCGTGCTCAAGCCCTCGGAACGCGACCCGTCCGTGCCCGTGCGGCTCGCGGAACTCGCCGTCGAGGCCGGGATGCCCGAGGGCGTGCTGAACGTGGTCCACGGGGACAAGACCGCCGTGGACGCGCTGATCGAGGAGCCGCGCGTCAAGGCCATGGGATTCGTGGGTTCGAGTCCGATCGCCCAGTCCATCTACGTGGCCGCCGCGCAGCACAACAAGCGCGCCCAGTGCTTTGGGGGCGCCAAGAACCACATGGTCATCATGCCGGACGCGGACCTCGAGCAGGCCGCGGACGCCCTCATGGGCGCCGCCTACGGCTCCGCGGGGGAGCGCTGTATGGCGGTGTCCGTGGCGGTGCCCGTGGGGGAGGCCACCGCAGACCGGTTGGTCGACCTGCTGCGCGAACGTATTGACCAACTCACCCTGGGCCCGTCCCTCGACCCGGCTTCGGACGTCGGCCCGGTCGTGGGCCCGGACGCCAAGGAACGCATCGAGCGCTACATCGGCATCGGTGAGCAGGAGGGCGCCACGCTGCTCGTAGACGGGCGCGGCGCGGAGGTCGCGGGTCACCCCGACGGCTTCTGGGTCGGGGCCACCCTGTTCGACCACGTCACACCGGACATGCAGATCTACAAAGACGAGATCTTCGGCCCCGTGCTGTGTGTTGTGCGTGCCGAGGACTACGAGGAGGCCCTGCGCCTACCCTCCGAGCACGAGTACGGCAACGGCGTGGCCATCTTCACGCGCGACGGGGACACCGCGCGCGACTTCACGTCCCGGGTGGACGTGGGGATGGTGGGCGTGAACGTCCCGATCCCCGTGCCCATCGCGTACTACACCTTCGGCGGGTGGAAGGCCTCCGGTTTCGGCGACCTCAACCAGCACGGCACGGATGGGTTGAAGTTCTACACGAAGACCAAGACCGTGACCACGCGCTGGCCCTCCGGGGCCAAGGAGGGCTCGAGCTTCGTGATGCCCGCCGGCAGCTGAGCGGGCCCGCGGGCGCCCGCGGGTTCCCTTCCACGGGGCCCGGCCCGTGGTCCCCGCCCCATAGGTCCCGCGCCTC
>NZ_DDIY01000014.1:0-19833 GCF_002338785.1 Kocuria sp. UBA1838
TGCTGGAGATGCTGCTGCGCAACGCGGGCCGCGTGCTCACCCGGGGCCAGCTCATCGACCGGGTGTGGGGTTCCGACTACGTGGGGGACACCAAGACCCTGGACGTGCACATCAAGCGGCTGCGTTCCAAGGTGGAACCGGAGCCGTCCGCGCCGCAGCACATCGTGACCGTGCGCGGTCTCGGGTACAAGTTCGAGCCCTGATCCCGACGCCTCCACGGAGCGGCACCCGTATGACGGAAGAACCGCACCCTTAGCAGGGTGCGGTTCTTCCGTCTGTACACCGGTCGGAGAAAGCGAGCGCCCGGACCCTCGTGTTCGGGGCCCGGGCGCTCGCTCGATCGCGCCGGCCGGCGCGGGTGGTGTGAGGGGTCAGTGCCCGCCGTGCGCCTCGCCCGCCGGGGCCGGGGTGTTGGAGGGGTTGGCCGGGGTGGACGGTGCGCCGCCGGGCACGAAGGATGCGTAGCGCGGGTAGGTGTGGTCCAGGACGGGGACCTGGGTGGTCTGGTCCTGGTCGTCCGCGGTGAACGTGGTGTCCACCATCAGGCCGGGGTTCGCGCCGGCGCGGTCCAACAGCACGGGCCGGGACTTCTCGAGCACGACCTCCTGGTTGGCGGGGACCTCCACGCTCGCGCGGGCGCCATTGGCGTCCATGGTGACGGTCTCGGTCTGGTCGCCGGTGTTGATCAGGGTGCCCAGCACGCGGCCCTCGGAGTTCTCGTCCTCGGCGACGACCAGGATGTTGCGCAGCTGGACGTCACCCAGGTCCATCTGGATCCCGTCCGTCGGGGCGTAGCTGTCCATGGTGGCCTGCGGGCTGATGTACGCGCACCCGCTCACACCGGTCAGGACGGCGAGTGCCGCCGCACCCATTCCGAGGTGCTGCAACTTCTTGTGGGCGGCGTTCTTCACGGCACGAACTCCTCGGGCTCTCTGACAGCGGGTGCAAAATCTGCAGTCAGTCTATCGGTTTGGCCACGGATCGTCTGCATCCGCGCCCCGTTCGTGGCGCGCCCGTGGGCCCGTGGTACGCGCGCTTATGGAGTGACGACGACGCCGCACGGCCGGGTCACGCACACCCGCCCGGGCGCTTCCCGGGTGGCCTCCATAAGGCCCCGTGATGCGGTTCGTGGAGCGGCCACGGACGGGGCTCGCGGAAAGGTGGGCAATCATACACCGTGGTAGACTTGGCGGGCTGAAAGGGGTTTGTGCATGGTTTTTGAGGTTGGCGAAACGGTTGTCTATCCGCACCACGGTGCCGCAACTATCGAGGAGATCAAGACTCGAACCATCAAGGGTGAGGAGAAGATGTATCTCCGGTTGAAGGTCACCCAGGGCGATCTCATGATCGAGGTCCCGGCGGAGAACGTCGATCTCGTGGGTGTGCGGGACGTCGTGGACGAGGAAGGCCTCAAGGAGGTCATCGCGGTCCTGCAGGCCAAGGACGCCGAGGAAGCCTCCAACTGGTCGCGCCGCTACAAGGCCAACCTCGAGAAGCTCGCCTCCGGCGACGTCCTCAAGGTCGCCGAGGTCGTGCGTGATCTGTGGCGCCGCGATCGCGGCAAGGGCCTCTCCGCCGGCGAGAAGCGCATGCTGACCAAGGCCCGCCAGATCCTCACCTCCGAGCTGGCACTGGCCAAGAAGATCGACGAGGAAGAAGCGGAGAAGCGCCTGGACGACATCCTGTCCGCGGCCTGATTCCCGTAGCACGTCTTCGTGTCCCAGATTTCCGACCTCGCGAGCCCGTCCGCCATGGACGGGCTCGCCGTCATTGTCGTGGCCGCCGGTTCCGGCACGCGGCTCGGGTACGGGATGCCCAAGGCGCTCGTCCCCGTGGCCGGTCGACCGATCCTGGAGCACGCGCTTGCCACGGTGCGCGGGACCCTGCGCGGTGCCGCGGTGATCGTGACCGTGCCCGCCGGAGACACGGACCTCACGGCCGTCGCGCGGGCCGCGGGGGCCGCGGCCGTGACCGGGGGTGCCACACGCGCCCAGTCGGTCGCGGCGGCACTGACCGCCCTGCCCGCGGGTGCCACCCACGTCCTGGTGCACGACGCCGCTCGCTGTCTCACCCCGCCCGCCGTCCTCGAGCGGGTGGTCACCGCCCTGCACACGGGTGCACAGGCCGTGGTTCCCGTGACCCCGGTGACCGACACCGTGCGCGGGGTGGACACCCACGGGCGCAGTACCGGGACGGTGGACCGGGCGGGGCTGCGCAGCGTCCAGACACCCCAGGGTTTCGACCGTGCACTGCTCGAACGGGTGAACCGCGCGGCCGGTCTGCTCCCGGACGGCCCACTGGACGCCACGGGGGAGGACCCCCAGCTCGGGCACAGTGTTCGAACGGCAGAGGCGGCCACCACGGTGACGGGTTCCGCGGGGGATCCCGAAGGCATCACGGACGATGCGAGTCTTGTGGAACTGTTCGCCCCCGAACATCCCGTGGAATTCGTGGCCGGGGACGAAGAGTCCTTCAAGATCACCCGTCCCCTGGACCTGGTACTCGCCCACGCGATCGTGCGTGAGCGGGACTCGGCCTGTCCGGCACAATGGCCGCATGACTGACGTAACCCCAGGCCCCGCCGATCCATTGACCCCGGAACCCCGGCCGTACCCCGTTCCGCTCGTGGGGATCGGGGTGGACGTGCACGCGTTCGGCCCGGAGGGCACCCCGCTGTGGATCGCCGGACTCATGTGGCCCGGCGAGCGGGGACTGAGCGGGCACTCGGACGGGGACGTCGTGGCACACGCCGCGGCGGACGCGCTGTTCTCCGCGGCCGGCGTGGGGGACCTGGGAGCGCACTTCGGAACGGACCGCCCGGAGTTCGCCGGGGCCTCGGGGTGTCGGATCCTCTCGGAGGCAGTGCGGATCGTGACCGAGGCCGGCTTCCGGGTGGGCAATGTCTCCGTCCAGCTCGTGGGTGACCGACCCAAGTTCTCCCCGCGGCGGGACGAGGCCGCCGCGGTGCTCACGGAAGCGGCCGGCGCGCCGGTGCACCTGAGCGCGACCACCACGGACGCCCTGGGGCTCACGGGCCGGGGCGAGGGTCTCGCGGCGATCGCCACCGCGATGGTGTTCCCGCGCGGCTGAGCCCAAACGGGCGGCGACCGAGCCCACAGGCCGCCACCCAGCAGACCGGTCGAGTCCACCGGGGGAGCCCGCCAGTAGTGCCGGCCGACCGAACCCGCCCGCCGCGAGCGTGCGGCGCCACCCCGTTAGACTGGCAGGGTGACTTTGCGCTTCTACGACACCGCTTCCGCGACCGTCAAGGACTTCGTCCCCGTGCGACCCGGCGAGGCGGGCCTCTACTACTGCGGTGCCACGGTGCAGGGCGCACCGCACATCGGCCATGTGCGTTCCGCGCTCGTGTTCGACATCCTGGCCCGCTGGCTGCGCTTCCGTGGCTACGAGGTCACCACGGTGCGTAACGTGACGGACATCGACGACAAGATCCTGGCCAACGCGCACGCCTCGTTCGAGAACGACTACCAGGGTGACCACCCGCGCGAACCGTGGTGGGCGCTGGCCTACCGGTTCGAGGGTGTGTTCGGGCGGGCCTACGCCGCGCTCGGTATCGAGGCCCCCACGTACGAACCCCGGGCCACGGGCCACGTCCCGGAGATGCACTCGCTGATCCAGGAGCTGATCGACGCCGGGCACGCGTACCCCGCACTCGACGATTCCGGCGACGTCTACTTCGACGTCCGTTCGTGGCCCCGCTACGGCGAACTCACCCGGCAACGCGTGGAGGACATGCAGGACGCCCCGGATGCCGATCCCCGCGGCAAGCGCGATCCCCGCGACTTTGCGCTGTGGAAGGGACACAAGGAGGGCGAGCCCGCCACGGCGTCGTGGGATTCCCCGTGGGGCCGCGGCCGCCCCGGCTGGCACCTGGAGTGCTCGGCCATGGCCCACAAATACCTGGGCGCGCACTTCGACATCCACGGCGGCGGCCTAGACCTGCGTTTCCCGCACCACGAGAACGAGCTCGCCCAGTCCACCGCGGCGGGCCGCCCGTTCGCCAACTTCTGGCTGCACAACGGGCTCGTGACGTACGAGGGCGAGAAGATGTCCAAGTCAATCGGGAACACGGTCTCCCCGGCGAGCATGCTCGCGGAAGCACGGCCGCTCGCCGTGCGCTACTACCTGGGCCAGGCCCACTACCGTTCCGTGCTGGACTACCGGCCCACGTCCCTGCGGGAGGCCACCGCCGCCGTCGAGCGCGTGGAAGCCGTCCTCGCGGCCGCGCAGCATTCCGGACTCAGCGTGTCCTGGGAGCACATGGATGTGCCTGAGGAGTTCGTCGCGGTCATGGACGACGACCTCAACGTGCCCCGCGCGCTCGCGGTGCTGCACGAGACGGTGCGCGCGGCCAACACGGCTCTCTCGGGCCCGGAGGCCGCGACCGCCCAGCCGCTCGTCTCCGCGATCGCGGGCATGTCCGACGTCCTGGGATTGCTCCCCTTGATGAGTCTCGACGGCGCTCGGGACGCCGACGGCGCCGAGCACCGCGCGCTCGACTCCCTCGTCCAGGACCTGCTGGCCCAGCGTGCCGCCGCGCGTGAGGCGAAGGACTGGGCGCTCGCGGACCGGATCCGGGACCAGCTGGCCGCTGCCGGCGTCGTCGTGAAGGACGGCGCCCGGGGGTCCGAGTGGTCCGTGGGGGAATGAGCCTGGCCTAAACTGGAGCCAGATCGCCGACCACCCCGGGGCGGCCCGCGGGCCGTGACCCGTGACAGACACGGAGTACTGACCATGGCCCAGAAGAACCGACCCGGAGCCACGCGCAAGAAGAAGGGTCCGGTCGTGGGTAGCGGCGGCCAGCGCCGCAAGGGCCTGGAGGGCCGCGGCCCCACGCCCAAGGCCGAGGACCGCGTCTACCACAAGGCGTACAAGGCCAAGCAGGCGGTCGCGCGCAAGCAGCAGAACCTGCACCGGCGTCCGTCCCGCACGGGGGCCGGGCCCATCAAGGAGGACCTCGTCACGGGGCGCAACGCCGTGCTGGAGGCCCTGCGCGCCGGGGTGCCCGCCAAGACGTTGTTCGTGGCCACCAAGATCGAGATGGACGACCGCGTCAAGGACATCCTGCAGTTGTGCGCCGAGGCCCAGGTGCCCACGCTCGAGGCCTCGCGCGGCGAGCTGGACCGGCTCTCCGCGGACGCGATCCATCAGGGTGTGGTGCTGCAGGTCCCGCCGTACGACTACCAGGACGCGGACGAGCTCGCGGCCTCCCTCATGGCCGACCGGGGCGAGGATTCCCGCCCGCCGCTGCTCATCGCGGCGGACGGGATCACCGATCCCCGCAACCTGGGCGCGATCATCCGCAGCGTCTCCGCGTTCGCCGGGGACGGGGTCATCCTGCCCGAGCGCCGCTCCGCCGGGGTCACGGCCACGGCGTGGAAGACGAGTTCGGGTGCTGCGGCGCGCGTCCCCGTGGCCAAGGCCACGAACCTCACGCGCACGCTCGAGAACTGCAAGAAGCAGGGCTACTTCGTGGTCGGCCTCGACGGCGGCGGGGACGTGGACCTGCCGCAGCTCGAGTTGGCCACCGAGCCCCTCGTGGTGGTCGTGGGTTCCGAGGGTAAGGGCCTGTCCCGCCTGGTGACAGAGCACTGCGACGCGATCGTGTCGATCCCCATCGAATCCGCGATGGAGTCCCTCAACGCGTCCATGGCGGTGGGGATCACGCTGTACGAGATCGCGCGCCGGCGTGCAAGCGCGTAGTTATCCGCTGGGCGTCCACCCCTCCCCGTCCGGGGACGGGACCGCCAACGTCGCGGTGTACGCCCCGGGACTGACCGAGGTGGACCTCATGTTCCGGCGCCCCGGTGAATCGTGGCAGCGGTTGCGGCTCGCGGGGGAGAACCACGGGATCCATTACGCGACCGTCTCGCGCCCACGCCATGTGCCGGAAGTGCAACTCACCCCGGACGAGCTCGCACGGGACGTGTGTCCCGCGATGCCCGAGGGAACCGAGTACGGATTCGTGAGTGCCCGGCCCGAGGGCAGTCCCGTGCCGGATTCGGCGTACGAACCCGTCCTGCTGGACCCCTACGGGCGGGGACTGACGCGGGTGGCGCCACCGAGCGGCGTCGTCAATCCCGGCGCGGACGCCTACGGCGGGGAGTACGTCTCCGTGGTGGTCGCCCAGGACCACGAGTGGCGCGACCACGACCGGCCCCGGCCGGCGTGGCGCGAGACCGTGATCTACGAGGCCCACGTGAAGGGCCTCACCATGCTGCACCCGGGGATCCCTCACGAGCTGCGCGGCACCTACGCGGGACTTGCGCACCCCGTGATGCTCGAGTACCTGCGCAGCCTGGGGATCACCGCGGTGGAGCTGTTACCCGTGCACGCCCACCTGGACGAGGCCCACCTGACCGCGAACGGGCTCACCAACTACTGGGGGTACAACACCCTCGCGTTCTTCGCACCCCATGCGGGGTACGCGACCAAGGCCGCCCAGGAGGCCGGGCCCACCGCGGTGCTCAACGAGTTCAAGGCCGCCGTGGACGCCTTGCACGGCGCGGGGCTGCAGGTGTTCCTGGACGTCGTGTACAACCACACCGCAGAAGGCGGACCCACGCAGCGCCCGTACTGCTGGCGCGGGCTCGGGGACCGGGAGTACTACCGCCACGACGAGCACGGCAACTACGTGGACGTGACCGGGTGCGGCAATTCCATGGATTTCGGCAACCCCCAGGTCGTGCGCATGGCTCTGGACTCCCTGCGCTACTGGGTCACGCAGTGCCACGTGGACGGCTTCCGCTTCGACCTGGCCCCCGAACTGGGCCGCGACGAGCATCACCACTTCACGCGCAACCACCCGTTCTTCGTGGCGATCGCCGCGGATCCGGTGCTGCAGGGCGTGCGGATGATCTCCGAACCGTGGGACGTGGGCGCCGGTGGCTGGCAGACCGGGCGCTTCCCCACCGGCTGGGCGGACTGGAACGACCACTACCGGGACACCGTGCGGGACTTCTGGCTCTCGGGTCAGCGCACCATGCGTCGCGGGGGCGGTGGGGGCACCGCCGGTCGGCTCGCCGGGGCGATCTCCGGGTCCGCGGACCTGTTCGCCCCGCACGGGCGCACCACGCTGGCCTCGGTCAACTTCATCACAGCGCACGACGGGTTCACGCTCTACGACCTCACGGCGTACGACGCCAAGCACAACGAGGCCAACCGCGAGAACAACGCGGACGGCACCAACGACAACCACTCGTGGAACCACGACCACGAGGGCTTCTCCCCGGACGTGCGCGTGCGGGCCGCCCGCGCGGCCACCGCGCGCAACATGATGGCCACGCTGTTGTTCTCGCAGGGCATCCCCATGATCACCGCGGGGGACGAGCTGTTGCGCTCCCAGGAGGGCAACAACAACGCGTACTGCCAGGACAACCGGCTCTCGTGGGTGGACTGGCGACTCACACCCCTGGATCGGTCCATGCTACGCACGACCCAGCGGCTCATCCGGATCCGCCGGGCCTTCCTGGTGAGCCAACCCCGGGACTTCCCCACGCGCCCCCGGGACGTGGTGCTCAATTGGTACGCGAGTTCCGGGGAGCCCATGAGCGACGATCTGTGGCAGACGGACGGGGTCCGTGCGCTACAGATCGTGATCGGCGCGCGCGGGGGTGACCTCGCGGGACTGTTCGTGCTCAACGGCACCGCATCGCCCGTGGCCGCGGTGTTGCCGCGCTTCGAGAACCTGGCCGGCTCGGACGTGGACGGGGCCTCGTACCGGCTCGTGCTCGCCACGGACCCTCAGCTCGACGAACTGACCGGCAACCGATGGCGTGCCGGGGAGGAGCTCACGGTCCCGGCACAGAGCATCGCGATGTTCGCGATCGCGTGAACCGGGCGGGCCGGACGTCAGTCCCCAGCGTTGCGCACGAGAGCGAGTTCGGCCGGTGAGGCCAACTCGTCGTGGCGCGGCAACACCCTCACGGTGTACCCGAACGGGCCGGAGCGGTCGATCGTGATGGGCCCGGAGAACGTCATGCGTCCCCCACCCAGCTCGATCACGTCCTCGAGCGTGGCGTAGGACCGTTCGTGGATGTGATCGGTTTCCGAGACGCGCCCGTAGCTGACCTGCACGGTCACGTCCTCGGGGGTCAGCTCGCCCAGATCTACGTACGCGTTGACCGTGAGCTCGTCACCGATCTGCGGTTCCTGGCGCACACCGTGTGCGTCCACGTGCTCGATCCGCAGCTGCGGCCACGCGGTACGCACGCGCTCGACCCAGTGGGCCGTGCCGCGGGCCAGGGCGCCGTCGTCCGTGGTCACGCGCCGGCCGGCGACGCACGCGGGGACGTACAGCTCGTTGACGTAGTCGGTGAGCATCCGCCGGGCGGAGACCTTGGGCCCGAGGGTCGCGAGTGTGTGGCGCACCATGGCGAGCCACTGGTGCGGCACGGTGCTCGCTCGCGACGGCGCGGTGTCGGGTCCGGCCGCGGTCGTGGCGTCCTCGGAACCGTCACCGTAGAACCGCGGTGCCACGTGGCTCTCGATGAGTTCGTACAGCGCGGCGGCCTCGATGTCATCGCGCTCGTCCGTGCCGGCCTTGTTGTCCGCGGTGGGGATGGCCCAGCCGTTCTGCCCGTCGTACATCTCGTCCCACCACCCGTCCAGGACGGAGAGGTTGAGCCCGCCGTTGATCGCGGCCTTCATCCCGGAGGTCCCGCACGCCTCGAGCGGACGCAGCGGGTTGTTGAGCCACACGTCGCACCCCGGGAACAGGACACGCGCCATGGCGATGTCGTAGTTGGGCAGGAACACGATCCGGTGACGCACCTGCGGATCATCCGTGAACCGTACGAGGTCCTGGATCATCCGCTTGCCCATCTCGTCCGCGGGGTGGGACTTGCCCGCGACCACCAACTGCACGGGGCGGCGGGGGTCCAATAGGATCCGCTTGAGCCGTTCCGGGTTGCGCAGCATGAGCGTGAGCCGCTTGTACGTGGGGACGCGGCGTGCGAAACCGATGGTCAGCACGTCCGGGTCCAACACGGACTCCGTCCAGCCCAGTTCCGCGTCCGCGGCACCGCGGCGCTTCCACGAGGCCCGTAGACGCTCGCGGACGTCGTGCACGAGGCGTTCCCGCAGGGCGCGGCGGGTGGCCCAGAGCTCGGCGTCGGACACGTTGTAGATCCTGCGCCAACGAGCGGCCGGGTTGGTGTCGTTCTCCTCCGGGTCCACGGCCATGCGCCACACGGCGGGGTCGATCCAGGAGGGGACGTGCACGCCGTTGGTCACCGAGGTGATCGGGACCTCCTCGGTGTCGAAGCCCTCCCACAGCCCGTGGAACATGGACCGGGACACGGCACCGTGGAGCTCGGCCACGCCGTTGGCACGCTGGGCGAGCCGCAGCCCCATGACCGCCATGTTGAATTTGCTCGGGTCACCGCCCGGCATGGTCTCCGCACCCAGCTCAAGCACGCGCTCGGAGGGGACATCCGGGGCGAGCCCCGCGGCGAGGACGTGGGCGATCTGATCGCGTTCGAAGCGGTCGATGCCGGCCGGGACCGGGGTGTGGGTCGTGAACACGGTCGCGGCGCGCACCGCGGTGAGTGCTTCCTCCCACATCATGGCCTGGGCGTCGGCCCCGGGGTTCATGAGTTCCTGGATCCGCTCGACGCCCAGGAAACCCGCGTGGCCCTCGTTGCAGTGGTAGACCTCCGGCGTGGGCGCACCCGTGATCCTGCTGTGCGCGCGCAGCGCCCGGATCCCTCCCATGCCCAGCAAGAGTTCCTGGTACAACCGGTGGTCGCTGCCGCCGCCATACAACCGGTCGGTGACGTTGCGTGCGGCGTCGTCGTTCTCGCTGATGTTGGAGTCCAGCAGCAGCAGCGGCACGCGGCCCACGTCCGCCCGCCAAATCTGCGCGGACAGCGTGCGGCCCTCGGGCAGCGGTAGGACCACGCGCGCGGGCGTACCGTCCGCTTCGCGCAGCAAGGTAAGAGGGAGTTCGTCCGGGTCCAGCACCGGGTAGGTCTCCTGCTGCCAGCCGTCCCGGGACAGCGACTGCTTGAAGTACCCGGCCTGGTACAGCAATCCCACGCCCACCACGGGCACGCCCATGTCGGACGCGGTCTTCAAGTGGTCCCCGGCGAGGATCCCGAGTCCGCCCGAGTACTGCGGAAGCGCGGACGTGATGCCGTACTCGGCGCTGAAGTACGCCACGGCCGCCGGGGCGTCCTCGCCCTGCGTGCGCTGGTACCACTGGGGTTCGGTGAGATAGGTGTCCAGATCGGCGTCGAGGTCGCGGATGCGCGCCACGAGCTCGGGGTCCGCGGCGATCTGCTGGATCTCCTCGCGCGTGAGCGAGCCCAGGAGCTTGACGGGGTCCCCGTGGACCGCGTCCCACGCGTGCGGGTTGAGTTCGGCGAAGAGGTCCTCGGTGGGCTGATGCCACGTCCATCGGAGGTTCTTGGCCAATCGTGAGAGTGCGGCGATCGACTCGGGTAGGACGGTGCGGACGGTGAACCTGTGGATGGCCTTCACGGTCCCGAGCCTAGCGGCTGTGGCCTCGCCGCTCCACGGGGTCCGACGTGTGACGCGAGTGCGTCGCCGTCGCGGTTTGGGGACCACGGCCACGGCCTTATGAATCGGGGCGTTTGTCGCTAACGTTGGTCTCGTGTCGCAGCAGAACTCACAGCCCCAGGGCCGCCGTCCGTCCTCAGATCCCGTGCCGGATCCCCACGCGGGCGATGCCCACCCGGACGTCGGGTCCCGCTTGACCCCGCCGGTCCCGGCCACGGGCGTTCCCGACGTCGCCCCCTCGGTACGCCGAGCGGAGGCCCACGACGATGCCGCTCGCATCCCGTCCGCGCCGGAGGCAACCGAAGCGGCGTCTTCCGCCGGTGCCGGGCAGCCGGACGCCCACGCATATGCGGAACCGGGTGCGGCCGAGGAGGTCGCCGCGGTCGTAACACCTACCGAGGACACCGAATCCGAGGCGCAGCCCGCATCCGACCAACAGTCCGCACCCGGAGCGCAGCGCGAGCCCGACACGCAGTACGAGCCCGACACTCAGTCCGCACCTGATCCGCACGCCGAAGCCGCGGCGCAGGCCCCGGCCGAGCAAGACTCCGATTCCGGGGACGACGAGCACCTGGCGGACTTCCCGTCGGACGATCTCGTGTACGGGCGGATCCCCGTGACGGACGTGAGCCCCGTGATCGAGGGTGGGCGTTTCCCCGCCACGGCCGTTCCCGGTGAGGACATCCGGGTGAGCGCGACCGTGTTCCGCGAGGGTCATGACTCCCTCGGTGTGACCGCGGTGCTGTACGACCCGCAGGGCCGTGAGACCCAGCGCCGACCCATGACGCTCGTGGCCCCCGGGACGGACCGCTACGAGGCGTGGCTGCGTCCCGAGCACGAGGGCCCCTGGAGTTTCGCGGTGGAGGGCTGGTCGGATCTCTACGACACGTGGCACCACGCCGCGCAGATCAAGTTGGGGGTCGGCCAGGACGTCGAGCTCATGTTCCAGGAAGCGGCCCTGCTCTTCGACGCCGCCTCCAAGGAGTCCGATCGCGCGACCGAGGAGGCCCGGGTCTTCGAGGACGCCGCCGAGGCGATGGCGGACACCGACCGCACGCCGGAACAGCGGTGGGAGATCGCCACGTCCCCGCAGCTCCTGGACTACGTCCGTGAGCGGCCGCTGCGTGATCTGCTCAGCTCGTCCCCGCGCTACCCGCTCGGCGTCGAGCGCGAGGCCGCGGGTCGTGGTGCGTGGTACGAGTTCTTCCCGCGCTCCGAGGGCGCCACGTACGACCCCGAGACGGGCGAGTGGACCTCGGGGACGTTCCGCACGGCCACCGCGGCCCTGGACCGGGCCGCGGCCATGGGCTTCGACGTCGCGTACCTCCCGCCCATCCACCCGATCGGGCGCAACCACCGCAAGGGGCCGAACAACACCCTCACGGCCGGACCCCAGGACCCGGGTTCCCCGTGGGCCATCGGTGGGCCGGAGGGAGGTCACGACACAATCCACCCGGACCTCGGGAGCTTCGAGGACTTCGACGCGTTCGTCGCGCACGCCCATGATCTCGGTCTCGAGGTCGCGCTGGACCTCGCGCTGCAGGCGTCCCCGGATCACCCGTGGGTCGCCGAGCACCCGCAGTGGTTCACGACCCGCGCGGACGGCAGCATCGCCTACGCCGAGAACCCGCCCAAGAAGTACCAGGACATCTACCCCCTGAACTTCGACAACGACCCCGAGGGCCTCGCCGCCGAGATACTGCGGGTCGTGGAGCTGTGGATCGGTCACGGCGTGGACATCTTCCGCGTGGACAACCCGCACACCAAGCCCCTGTGGTTTTGGGAGTGGCTGATCGCCAGGGTGCGCAAGAACCACCCGGACACGGTGTTCCTCGCGGAGGCGTTCACGCGTCCGGCCATGATGCAGGGGCTGGCCAAGGCCGGGTTCCAGCAGTCCTACTCGTACTTCACGTGGCGCAACACCAAGGAGGAGATCGAGGAGTACCTCCAGGAGATCTCCCACGAGACCTCCGGGTTCTACCGGCCCAACTTCTTCGTGAACACGCCGGACATCCTCACCGAGTACCTGCAGTTCGGTGGCCCGGCCGCGTTCAAGGTGCGCGCGGCCCTGGCGGCCACCGCGTCCCCGCTGTGGGGCGTGTACGCCGGCTTCGAGTTGTTCGAGCACGTCGCTCGTCCCGGGGCGGAGGAGTACATGGACAACGAGAAGTTCCAGTTGCGCCCGCGCGACTTCGACGCCGCCGTGGAACGCGGCGAGTCGCTCGCGCCGTACATCACGCGCCTGAACCGGATCCGCAAGGACCATCCCGCACTCGGGGACCTTCAGAACCTCACGCTGCAGAATTCCACGGACGACGCCATCGTGGCCTACAGCAAGACCAAGACCGTGGAACGGGACGGCGAGCAGGTCTGGGACACCGTGATCGTGGTGCTCAACACGGACCCGCACAGCGCGCGGGAGGCCACGGTGTGGCTGGACCTCGACTCCCTGGACCTGCGGGGCCAGGACTTCAACGAGGACGGCTCTTTCTGGGTAGACGACCTGATCTCCGGTGCGAGCTGGAAGTGGGGCACCCACAACTACGTGCGCCTGGATCCGTACGTGGAACCCGCGCACGTGCTCAGCGTCCGCCGCGGGGTCAAGTGAGCGAGCGCCGTCGCGATGCGCCCCGGCCGCTGAGCGCGGCGCACCACGGCGGCCGGCACCCCGCACCCGTCATGACCGACACGCACGTTTCTCCGAGAGGGCAGTCCAGCCGACCATGAGCACCACTCCTTTCCAACTCAACGCTCCCGGGCTCGCGCACGACCCGGACTGGTTCCGCAAGGCCGTGTTCTACGAGGTGCTCGTGCGAGCCTTCTCGGACGCCAACGGTGACGGCTCCGGCGACTTCTCGGGTTTGATCGACAAACTCGACTACCTGCAGTGGCTCGGGATCGATTGCTTGTGGCTGCCCCCGTTCTACGAATCCCCGCTGCGGGACGGCGGCTACGACATCTCCGACTACTACTCCGTGCTGGACGAGTTCGGCACCGTGAGCGACTTCAAGCGACTGGTCGCGGAGGCCCACGCGCGGGGTCTGCGGGTCATCACCGACCTGCCGCTGAACCACACCTCGGACCAGCACCCGTGGTTCCAGGCTTCGCGGGAGGACCCGGAGGGGCCGTACGGCGAGTTCTACGTCTGGTCGGACACGGACGAGAAGTACCAGGACGCGCGGATCATCTTCGTGGACACCGAGGTCTCCAACTGGACCTTCGACCCCGTGCGGCGGCAGTTCTTCTGGCACCGGTTCTTCTCCCACCAGCCGGACCTGAACTTCGAGAACCCCAAGGTCGTCGAGGCCGTGTTCGACGTCGTGAAGTTCTGGCTGGACATGGGCATCGACGGCTTCCGCGCGGACGCCATCCCCTACCTCATCGAGGAGGAGGGGACCAACTGCGAGAACCTGCCCGGGACCCACGACTTCCTGGTGCGGCTGCGCGAGATGGTGGACCGCGAGTACCCCGGCCGCGTGATCATCGCGGAGGCCAACCAGATGCCGCACGAGGTCGTGGAGTACTTCGGCACGGAGCAGGCGCCCGAGTGCCACATGTGCTTCCACTTCCCGATCATGCCGCGGATCTACTACTCGTTGCGCGATCAGAAGGCCGCCCCCATCGTCTCCACCATGGAGCACACGCCGCAGATCCCGCGGGGCACGCAGTGGGGCACGTTCCTGCGCAACCACGACGAGTTGACGCTCGAGATGGTCACGAGCGAGGAACGCCAGGCCATGCTCGGGTGGTACGCCCCGGATTCGCGCATGCGCGCGAACATCGGTATCCGACGCCGCTTGGCACCCCTGCTCGACAACTCCCGCGCGGAGCTCGAACTCGCGCACGCGCTGTTGTTGTCCCTGCCCGGGTCGCCGTTCCTGTACTACGGGGACGAGATCGGCATGGGGGACAACATCTGGCTCGACGACCGCGACGCGTCCCGCACACCCATGCAGTGGACCCCCGACCGCAACGCCGGCTTCTCCACCGCGGATCCGGGCAAGCTCTACCTCCCGGTCGTGCAGTCGCTCGTCTACAACTACACGCAGACGAACGTGGAGACGCAGCTCGCGTCGTCCTCCTCCCTGCTGCACTGGATCCGGCAGATGCTCATGGTGCGCAAGGCGCACCCGGCGTTCGGTCTGGGGGACTACGTCAACGTGAGCACGGACCACGAATCCGTCCTGGCATTCCTGCGCCGCTTGAGCCCGCAGGACGCGGACGACGGCGTGGGGGAGACCCTGCTGTGCGTGTTCAACCTTTCCCACGTCCCCGCGAGCTGCAGCGTGCACCTGGCCGAGTACGCGGGCCGGGGCACCCGGGAACTGTTCGGCGGTGAACCGTTCGGCTCCTTCTCGGAACAGGGCGACTACCGCATCACGCTCGGTTCGCAGGACTTCTTCTGGCTCCGGTTGCGCACGACCCCCGGCACGGACGGTTCCCACCCCGAGACGGTGGCCATGCCCATCATCAAGCCCGCGCGCAACGAGTGAGCGCGCGCGGGTACGGCCCGCGCGCGAAGCAGTGATTGTCCAGACGAAAGCGGGGGACCCTCCATGACGGATCAGCAATTTCTCGACAGGTTGCGCGACTGGTTGCCGCGGCAGCGGTGGTTCCCGTTCACGGCCACCCCGGACCAGTTGCGCTTGAGCGTCGTGGGCCGAGCGCCCCTGGATTCCGGCACCGGATCGCATCGCGGCACGGAACGCATCATGTTCCTGGTCCAGGTCACGGTGGGCGAGCGCAGCGAATTGCTCAACGTACCGGTCGTGCGCAGCACCGAAGCCCTGCCCGAACTCGAGCGCTTCGCGATCGGCAGCTATTGCTCCGGCGGCCCGGACCGTCCCCTGCCCGAACAGCTGATCGCGGGTGCGGAGGCCTCGGCCTCGTTCCTGCGCCGCGCCATCTCGCACGCGGGTTCCTTCCGCGAACGACGCCGCTCGGAGCGCTCGCGGACCGCCCAACCCATTACCTCGGAGGACTCCCCGGAGGCCGGTCAGACCGCCGGCGCCCAGGAGAAGGTCGGCGCGTCCGGTCGTAGTGAGGCCCGCGCCGAGGCACAGGGCAGCGAGAGCACCACCGCGGACGAGACGGCCAGGTTTCACCTCTACGACGCCGTGGGGGACCCAGGTTTCATGGACCGGGTGCTGCGGATCATGGATGCGCAGCTGACCGAGGGCGGGGTGCTGCGCCACGGGATGGGCCTGCACGGCCGCTACACCGGGGCCATGAACACGGATTATCGGATTGCTTCCGCGGATCAGGTGCGGGTGATCTCCTCAGAGCAGTCCAACACGTCCGTGATCCTCACCCCGCAGGACGCGGAGGACTCGGATTCCGCGCTGGGCGGCGACGCAGTGATCGTGAAGTTCTTCCGCGTGGTGGGGGAGGGGCGCAACCCGGACGTGGAGGTGGGCGTCAAACTCACGTCGCACGGTTCCACCGCGGTCCCGGCCACGGCTGGATGGCTCGATGCCCAGTGGCGCCAGGGTCTGGTCACCACGTCCGGTCAGCTCGTGGTGGCCGCCCAGTTCCTGGCCGATTCGCGGGACGCGTGGGCCATGGCCCTGGACGCGGCGAGCCATGCCCGGGACTTCTCCGAGCTCGCGGCCGAGCTGGGTGCCACGACCGCGCGCGTCCACGCCGACCTCCTCGGCGCCTTCGACCCCGTCACCGCGGACGACGATGCTCGGCGCCGGTTCCTGGACGACCTCGCCTCGCGGATCCGCTGGGCGTGGGAGTCCTGCGGGGACTACTTCGATTCCTACCGGGCCGAGGTCGAGGACCTGCTCGAGCAGCTGTCCCGGATCCGGGAGATCCCCGCCCTGCAACGGATCCACGGTGATTACCACCTGGGCCAGGTGCTGCACAACGACGTCCAGGGGTTCCGGATCCTGGACTTCGAGGGTGAGCCCCTACGACCCATTAAGGAGCGTGTCCGCCCGGACGTGGCCCTGCGCGACGTCGTCGGCATGCTGCGCTCGTTCGACTATGCGGGCGCCATGGCCGCGCGCGAGCGGGACGAGGACATGAGCGCCTGGACCGACGCGGTCTCGGACGCGTTCCTCGAGGGGTACGCCCGCACGAGCGGTTCTGGCGTGGACCGGGATTCGGTGCTCTTCCGCGCCCTGTGGCTTGACAAGGGCCTGTACGAAGTGGTCTACGAGCAGCGTAACCGCCCGGGCTGGGTCGCGGTCCCGGCCGGTGCCGTGGTGCGTTCGCTTGAACGCGCGCGCTCCCGTAACGTGAGGCGTGAAACACACGAGAGCCACACACCTGCATCCAGAACCGAGGATTTCGTGACCCCTGAACACCCCGAGAACACCGGCCCCGCGGCGTCGTCGACTCCTACGGGCCCCGAATCCACGCCGACCCCGGCATCCGAGTCCGCGCAGCACGCCGACGGCCGGGCGCCGTCGGCGGAACCGCGCAACGCGCGGGGCGCTGCGTCGGAGGCGACCGGGACGAACGACGCGTCGGCTCGGACCACCGACGGTAATGACGTGACGGCTCCGGCGGAGACCGCGGGCGGGAACCACGCGTCGACTCGGGCCGGGACTTCCCAGCAGAGCGTCGCAGCGGCGTCGGAACGGGAGCACCCCGCGGGCGGGCCTGTGCCCGTGAGCGCGGACGTGCTCGCAGCGGTGGCCGAGGGGCGCTACCACGATCCCCACGCGGTGCTCGGGGCGCACTTCAACCCGGACGGTTCGGTGACCATCCGGACCCTGCGACGCTTCGCGACGCACGTCTCGGTGCGCACGCTCAACGGGACGTTCCCCCTCGAGCACGAGTGGGGTGGGATCTTCACCGGCGTGGTCCCCGCGCACGACGAGGGCAAGATCCCCGACTACCGCGTCCTGGTGACCTATGCGGGCAAGGAGCCCGCCGAGGTCGACGACCCCTACCGCTTCGCGCCCACCCTGGGCGAGCTGGACCTGCACCTGATCGGCGAGGGCCGGCACGAGACCCTGTGGACCGTGCTCGGTGCTCACGTGCACCACTACCCGTCCTCCATGGGGGACGTCTCCGGCGTGAGCTTCGCGGTGTGGGCCCCCAATGCCCGGGCCGTGCGCGTGATTGGTGACTTCAACGGGTGGGACGGTTCCGAGCATGCCATGCGCTCGCTGGGTTCCAGCGGTGTGTGGGAAGTGTTCGTGCCCGGCATGGGCTCCGGAGACACCTACAAGTTCCGGATCCAGGCGGCGGACGGTTCGTGGCGGGACAAGGCGGACCCCATGGCCTTCGGCACCGAGATCCCGCCGTCCACCGCGTCGCGCGTGTTCGAGTCCTCCTACGAGTTCCAGGACGACGCGTGGATGCAGGCCCGCGCGGCCAAGGATCCCCACAACGCACCCATGAGCGTGTACGAGATGCACATCGGCTCGTGGCGCATGGGTCTCGGCTACGTGGATCTCGCCCGCGAGCTCGTCGAGTACCTCACGTGGCAGGGCTTCACCCACGTGGAGTTCATGCCCGTCGCGGAGCACCCCTTCGGTGGTTCGTGGGGTTACCAGGTCACCGGCTACTACGCGCCGTCGTCGCGCTTCGGTTCCCCGGACGAGTTCCGCTACCTCGTGGACCAGCTGCACCAGGCCGGCATCGGTGTGCTCGTGGACTGGGTCCCCGGCCACTTCCCCAAGGACGAGTGGGCGCTCGCCAAGTTCGACGGGCAACCGCTCTACGAGCACCCGGACCCCCGCCGTGGCGAGCACAAGGACTGGGGCACGCTAATCTTCGATTACGGCCGCCGGGAGGTGCGCAACTTCCTCGTGGCCAACGCGAACTACTGGCTCGAGGAGTTCCACGTGGACGGGCTGCGCGTGGACGCCGTAGCCTCCATGCTCTACCTGGACTACTCGCGCAACGACGGCGAGTGGGAGCCCAACCAGTACGGCGGACGCGAGAACCTCGAGGCCATCGCGTTCCTGCAGGAGGCCAACGCCACCGCGTACCGGCGCAATCCCGGGATCGTCATGGTTGCGGAGGAGTCCACGTCCTTCCCAGGGGTCACCAAACCCACGAGCGCCGGCGGTCTCGGCTTCGGGATCAAGTGGAACATGGGGTGGATGCACGACAGTCTCGAGTACATGGCCGAGGATCCCGTAAACCGGCACTACCACCACAACAAGGCCACGTTCTCCATGGTCTACGCCTACTCGGAGAACTTCGTCCTCCCCATCTCCCACGACGAGGTCGTGTACGGCAAGGGCTCCCTGCTGCGCAAGATGCCGGGTGACCGGTGGCAGCAGCTCGCCAACGTGCGCGCGTACCTCGCATACATGTGGGCCCACCCGGGTAAGCAGCTGATCTTCATGGGCACCGAGTACGCCCAGGAGTCCGAGTGGTCCCAGGAACACGGCCTGGACTGGTGGCTCTCCGAGACCCCACCGCACCACGGCGTGCAGGAGCTGGTGAAGAGCCTCAACGAGATCTACCGCGAGACCCCGGCCCTGTACGCACGAGACAATGACCCGTCCGGTTTCGAGTGGATCGACGCCAACGACGCCAAGCGCAACACGCTGTCCTTCACCCGATGGGACGACCAGGGCAACCCGCTCGTGTGCGTGGCCAACTTCGCGGGCAACACCCACGAGCGCTTCCGGTTGGGTCTGCCGTGGGCGGGTGAGTGGGACGAGGTGCTCAACACGGACTCTGACATCTTCGGTGGTTCCGGCGTTGGCAACCTGGGCCGGGTCACCGCGGCCGAGGGTGCATACAACGGTAAGCCGGCGTCCGCCGAGGTCACCGTCCCGCCGCTCGCGGTGTTGTTCCTGAAGCCGGCCAAGGGTGCGGGGACCAGCCCGATGGCGCGCGACCGGGACTGATCAGGTCACGCATCATTGAATGCAGAACCCGCGGGAGCACGTGCTCCCGCGGGTTCTCCGTCTCCGGAGGGTTCGCCGTCTCAGGTTTGCCGTCTCCGGTGGGGGCGTGTAATGTCTTCCGAGTTGCCACGGCAGCGGCCGCGAAGGTCGAACGGGGCAACGAAACGGAGTTGATCCCACCACTGACGAGCCGCGCACAACGGCGAGAAGGTGTGCTAGGATGATTCCCCGCAAGCCGCTGAAGAGCGGTGACAGCAGGAAGCAATCGAGAGTTCATTTCGAGTTGCAGCCCGGGTCACCCGCAGCTAAGCTTGCAGATCGCAACCGACCGTTGTGGCCCTGGTGAGGGGCCGTGTGGTGTGGTTTGTTGTTTGTCAACTCAATAGTGTGTCTAGTTTGTTGATACCAAAGTTTTTTTGTTTTTGGTTGATGGCCTGACAGTCCCCTGGGTGTTTTCCCGTTTCCT